>CALMAV010000202.1:5384-6721 GCA_937859895.1 uncultured Bryobacterales bacterium
GTGTAGATCTTCGCAATATCCGACCCCACCGTCTGCTCCCGGAAGAAGCTATAGATACGACCGGTCGAAGTCCGGCTATGCAAGTTCAGATAACGTTCTCCACCCAACGCCTGCAAAGCCTGCTGTACGATCACTTTGGCCTTATCGTCAGAAAGATCAATTGGGGACTGTCCTAGGGCGTTCATGGCCAACGCGAGCGAAGCCACGCTTACCAACGTTGCCCACTGACACCGACACTGCTTACTCATACAAGATCCCTTAGACGCAGAGGAGCGACCGCGCGTAGCCACGGTCTTGAGAACCGGAATGAATTGAGCCGGCCCGCCCCCGCAAGTGGCCCCCGCTTCGCCCGTTCATCGTCGCTTGGATCTCGGCAACCACCGCCAGCGCAACCTGCTCCGGACCGTCAGCGCCAATGTCCAAACCCATGGGCGAATGCAGGGTTGACTTAGCAGCATCGTCATGCAAACCTGCCTCGGCAAGTAGCTGCAGGGTACGCTTCTGCGGCCCTAAGATGCCCAGGTACGGCAGGCGCAACGGATTCAAAGCACGCAAGAAAGCCAGATCTTGTGCATAGCTATGCGTCATCACCGCCGCCACCGTCCAGTCATCTACCGGAAACGTCAGCAAGTCATCCCGATCCGTAACTGTTACTTGCGCGGCCATGGGAAATCGTGCGGCCCGTGCATAGTGCGCTCGCCCGTCATACACCAGCACCTGCCACCCTAAAAATTCCGCCAGCCGGCATAGCGGCACCGCATCATCTCCCGCTCCACACAACAGCAGCCGCAGTGGCGGAACAACTTGCTCAACGAACATCTCGCCATCCTGCAACTCCGGCTGCAAAGGATGCGTCACCACCGCCGGTTGACGAGTCTCTCGAACCTGCCGCGATATGTCCAACACCGAAGGCTCACCCGGCATAAGCCGCTCGAGCAACACATGGACAATCCCATTGCACCCAAGCCCATACTCGGCCGCAATCTCGCCATCGGGAGTCGTATCGTAGCGACGGACCATTGTCCCGCGCTCGGTTAACCACCAAGCTCGCTTTACCAGATCATCTTCCAGACAGCCACCGCTGATTGAACCAGCCCGCTCGCCGCTGCGCGTCAGCAGCAGTCGGGCTCCTGGCATCCGGTACGACGATCCCTGGGTCTTCACCACCGTTGCTAGCACGCAAGGCTCTCGGCGCTCTTGCACCCGATCCCATAGCTCCAGGATTTGTTGAGTTTCCGCCAATGTTCCAACCCTGATAACAGCTTACTTGGGTATTGCCATAGCCTCGTGCTCGTCAGAGTGAAACGCACTTCGTCCACCCTTCGCTACACTTTCAC
>CALMAV010000202.1:6731-8561 GCA_937859895.1 uncultured Bryobacterales bacterium
CATGCGCCTTAACCGCGCGCTCCTCGCCTTTGCACTCCCGCTTCTCCCCCTGACCTTCGTGCTGGGAGGCGCCTCCCAAGAAGGCAAGCAGACAACTGACTGGCCGCATACCGAGCGCACTCTGCCTGGCCTTCATCAACAGGTTGAGATCCTTCGCGATCGCTGGGGCGTGCCCCATATCTATGCGCAAAACACCGACGATCTCTTCTTTGCGCAAGGCTATATCACTGCTCTTGATCGCCTCTTTCAACTCGATATCTGGCGTCGCATTGGCACCGGCAAACTTTCCGAAGTTCTCGGCCCAAACTTCATCGCCCGCGACCGCATCGCCCGCCTTGTCCGATACCGCGGCGATTGGAATGCCGAATGGAACAGCTACGGACCCGATACCCGCCGCATCTGCTCCAGCTTCGTCGATGGAATTAATGCCTACATTCACTCCCTTAACGGCCAGCGTCCGGAAGAGTTTCGCATTGCCGGCTTTGATCCCAGTCCCTGGGCGCCCGAAGACGTCGTTTCGCGACTCGCCGGGCTTCAGATGACCGGCAACATGCTCCAGGAAGTCAATCGAGCAGAACAGGTTACGCGCCTTGGCCTCAGCACTGTCGAGATGCTGTCCCCTCCCGACCCCCCAGCGCCCTTTGTCCTGCCCCACGGCCTCAATCTATCCGACATCACAAGCGCCATCCTCCGCGACTACACCGCAGCCATTGCTCCGCTTCGTTTCCCCGGCCAGCAGGGTAGCAACAACTGGGTTATCGATGGCTCACTCTCGCGCACTGGCAAGCCCATACTTGCCAATGATCCGCACCGCGCTTTGCAGTTGCCGTCCTTGCGCAAAACCGTTCACCTGGTTGCACCCGGCTGGAACATCATCGGCGCTGGCGAACCCTCTCTGCCCGGTATCGCGCTCGGCCATAACGAAGACATCGCTTTCGGCTTCACCATAGTCGGCATCGATCAGCAGGATCTCTACATCGAAAAGACCAATCCCGAAAACCCAACCGAGTATCTGTTTAAAGGTGAGTGGAGAAAGTTTCAGATTGAGCACGAAACGATCAACGTCAGTGGCGGTGGCGAGACGGGCTCGGCTTCCGACCATGCAGTTCCCGAGCAATTTGATTTGAAGTTCACCGACCACGGTCCAGTTATTTATGAGGACGCCACGAGGCACCGCGCCTATGCGCTCAGATGGGTAGGAGAGCTGCCGGGAACCGCTGGTTACCTTCCTGCTCTCTCCCTGTCCCAAGCTCACGACTGGAAGCAGTTCCAATCCGCGGCTGCCGGCTATAAAATCCCTTCAGAGAACCTGGTTTACGCCGACAGAAAAGGTAATATCGGCTGGATCGCGGCTGGCCTGGCGCCTATCCGCGAAGGATGGCAGGGCTTGTTTCCCGTTCCAGGCGATACAGGCGAGTACGAGTGGTCCGGCTACATGAAGAGCTCTGACCATCCCACCGTTTTCAACCCCCTAAGCCATTTCATCGTGACGGCCAACAACAACATTCTGCCCCACGGCTACTCACATCAGCTTGCCTTTTATTGGGCTTCGCCTGAACGCTTCCAGCGCATCACCGATGTTCTCTCCCAGGGAGGCAAATTCGATGTCGCCGACTTCGAAAAGCTGCAGCAGGATACTGTCTCACTGGTGGCCCAAGACTTCGTCAAACTCCTGGACTCCTGGCATCCGCCCATTGACAGCCCGGGTGCTCGCGCCAAAGCCGAGTTCGCCGGTTGGGACGGCAACATCACTGTTGATTCCCGCCAGGCATTGCTCTATGAGCTCTGGTCCGCGCGGCTCAGCTCTAAGCTCACGCCGAAGGCCTTGCC
>CALMAV010000203.1:0-2268 GCA_937859895.1 uncultured Bryobacterales bacterium
TCTTTGATGGGGTCCTAACAACTGATTGATCAAGGCTTGCGAGTGACGGAAGTTCGTGGCCTGCAAGCGATGGATGCTTGCCTCAATGTCCAATAGACCTTGATTCGCTGCAAGGTCGAGAACGCCGAGTGTGCCAGTAACCACCAGTCCTTTGCTCTCGGCCACCCGGACTCCAGCGCGATCATCCATTAGAACTAAGCTGGCTTTCACCACCAAGGCGAGTTGGATAGCGCAACACTCCCCCTCGTCCAGTCGAGCCATGCCCATATCCGGTTCTAGTGCTGGATCGGCTACAATCTCCAACCAATCAGGAGCTTGGAACACCCATTGCAGGACCACCTCCGGAGTGCCGGGCACTAGCATTTCGTTGCGCACTGTGACCGGAACCATGACGTTCCCGAACAACTTGGGGAGAACGGAGATGGCATCGATGAGAACGAGATAGTGGAGCGGGCCGGTGTCGGCGACAACGATCCGCATGAGGTCTGCTAAAAGCCCGCTTGTCGCAGCGCTTGTCGTTGTCGTTCGAACTCCTCAATCGGATAGTCAACTAACTCACCATGGGCTTTGAGGAAGCCATCGAGTTCGTAGCGGGACAATCCGAGTAAACGGCGCAGCTCGGCCTGAGAGAGACGGCCGGCTCGGAACTCCTCTAGCCCGAAGCTTTCGAGGGCACGACGAGAAACCTCGCGGACAGAACCGAGCCCTTGGGCGATGTCGTCCGGCAGATCGAGCTGAACGGTCATGATATCAGCGTATCAATCCTGTTTAGATGTAATCACCCGATGGCAGACAGAAGGCTCCCAAACAGGCAGCCTGAAAAGTTTTCTGGGATTACGCAGGTGCTACTGCTGGCTGTTCTTTGGTGCTCACTGGCCTTTGCGCCAAATCTCGGAAACGAGCAGACCACCTGCAGCAGTCTGTTGCTTCTCACGCGTTAGCCCGTTCGCTTGCAGAACCGGGGCGTAGAGCGGCAGCCGCTGGGTGCTCAAGCCGGCAAAAAGACTAAAGAACTTGTACATGGTCCCAATAAGGACTCTCCCCAGAAAGCGTCTGATGCCTCGTTGGGGAATTTGAAACTCGGATATGAGCCAGCGTCCGTCGGCTGTCATGCAGTGCTCTATCCGAGTGACCAAGCGCTCAAGTTCCGAGCCTTTGAAGCAGTCCAGAAAGAAGTGAGTCACAACAAGGTCGTAGGGTCCGTCAATACTGACCGTCCGTGCGTCCGCGATGGTCCAGGCAATGCGCTCTAACGAGAAGCCCTCCCGAGAAAAGCGCTTTTGGGCAACACGCTGCATTCCCGGGCTGATGTCCACCATGTGCAGGCGCGACCGACGGTTCAGGCGGGCGTATTCGACAGCAAACCTGCCATCTCCATCGCCAAGAACCAGGACTCGAGATGCGCCCGCGACTTCGGCCAGGAAAGCACACCGACGCCCCTGAAGCTTCCGTCCAAAAACAATGGTTTCCAAGAAACGATAAACGCGCACTACCCGTGAGAAGTCTATCCGTGAATTCATAGCGCCATGGGTACTAACAAGGGCGAGCAGAGAGCGACATCGACCAGCAGCGTTCGTATGTCCAGGCTGAATGGGTTCGTTTGGTGCCCCACATAAGCCATGGCGAGCATGCTCAATGCAACAGCAGCAGCAAGTGGAGCCGGCACTTCACCCGTGCCTGCCAGACAAATGGACAGGATCACAACAGAGAAGGCAAGCTGCCTAAGGTGCCTACTGACCCAAAAGGCCGTTTGGTGGGGAGCAGCAAGGCCATTCCAGTCTGCGCGGCGAAAGTCCAGCGTTTCTACAATGCAGCAGTTGATCCACACCAGCAGAAACAGCAAGGAGCCACTTGTGATTAAAACTGGCATCGGCACCTCCCCTCTTAATGCCAACGGTGAGACCGTTCCGAGGCTGAAGACCAGAGCTACGGCTCCTTCCCGCGGCCACTTGCGCCGTCGCTGAACGGGTGCCAAGTGTACGGTTGCCAGATAAATCAACACAGCCGACCCGATGGCAATTCCGATTTTCCAAACAGCCGCTGACAATGAAAACCCCGCCAGAACTGCCGCTAATATAGTGCCGATTCCAGCTACGGCCAGCATGCGCTTCCCGTACCGGCGATAAAACGTTTTGCGAATGGGTTCAGAGTACGCCGGAACGGCTCGCCGACTGTCCAAAATATGATCGAGAACGTAGACGATCCAGACACTTAGGGCCAGGATTACAGGTTCTGCAATGCCGGTATGCAATGCCAACAGGCGAGCCA
>CALMAV010000203.1:2278-2924 GCA_937859895.1 uncultured Bryobacterales bacterium
AGGAACACGTGCCAGAGTGCCGCAATGAATGCTGCATCCAGACTAAGAACATTCGGCCACAACCAGAGCGGCACTGCGAATGCCTGGCCTTTGTAGCTCTTATGGGAAGCCGTGTGTTCCAGAGGTAGCGCTAAGTCCTTCAACTAAGTTCCAAAACACCGCCCGGGGAGAAACCGAACGTCTCCGGAGTCGCCCATCCTTTCAACAGCCCCTAATGTAACCAGAAGCGGAAGGGACGAACTCACTTAACCCATTGGAACAGGGAGGCAGCAACGGTTATACTGAACGATTCTTGTTTCGAGAATCCGAATAAACTACCACCACCAAGGAGATAGATGCTCAACGAATTGCAAGATCGCTTGAATTTGACATATGCAGACCTGGAAGAGATGAATCTCCAGGCAAAAGCGGAACGGACGAAACCCGCTGGCCAGATTCAGGAAGCGCGCTTGAAATACTTGACCGACGAGAAGCGGATCAAAGCCGTAACGGTGCTCTTCAGTGATTTGGAGGGGCGCCTGCACATGTTGGATTACGACAAGAAGTTCTTGATCAACAGCTGGGACAACCTCACTTTTGACGGCTCCTCCATTCGCGGCTTTACTGCTCAAAGAGAGAGCGATCTACGGCTTGGAATGGACTGGGG
>CALMAV010000204.1 GCA_937859895.1 uncultured Bryobacterales bacterium
AGAAAAGTATTCAGACAATCGAAGATTAAAGCTTTCGTTGTATCAGCCTTCGAGCTTTGCATCGAGCGTGATTTCGGTATCGAAGAGCTTTGATACTGGGCAGTTCTCTTTGGCCGCTTGCGTGGCCCGAGTGAACGCTTCCTGGGTAGCATTTGGAACGCGCGCCACCAGAGTCAACGCGCTTTTCTTAATCGAGAACCCTTCGCCTTCTTTATCGAGAGTCACAACGCAACGAGTGTCAATGCTTTCTGCTTTTAGGTTCTCCAATTGCAGAATCATCGAAAGCGCCATGGAGAAACACCCGGCATGTGCCGCGGCAAGCAACTCCTCCGGATTTGTATTCTTGCCGTCTTCGAAACGATCTTTGAAGGAGTAAGGGGCGTTTTGAAGAATGTTGCTCTCCGTGGAGAGTGTTCCGCGCCCTGATTTTAGATCGCCAGACCAGTGTGCGCTTGCATTGCGATTCATAGTGGAATCCTCCTTTAGGATTCGCAAGTCAGACGCGGGGCGGGGCAGAAACAGGGCAGAGAAACCGCTCAGAGTTCCAAATAGGATAACCCAGCTCAAGCAAGTCGTGCGATGGCGGCAACCATCCGGCCGGGATTGTCGGGTTCACGCCGATACGAGAAGAGATCTGCCGAGCAGGCAGTACACAACCCTGAGTCGAAGATATGTTCGGCAGGTACCCCAAGTTTGATTAACTGCCGAGTATTAGCTACAGCTAGGTCAAGGTGGCGAGCACCAATGTCAGCTGTGTTCCATTCCGGGAAGAACGGAACAAATTGTCTGGCAACCTCAGGACCGACCTGATAGCAGCACTGGCGGATGCAAGGACCGATTGCGGCGTAGAGATTCGTGGGCTCACCGCCAAAGTCGGCGCACAACCGAGACGCAGCTAGCGGAAGAATCTGGGCTGCAGTGCCGCGCCACCCTGCATGAACAGCGGCAACGGCATGGGTCTTCGAATCTAAAAGAAGTATCGGGACGCAATCAGCCGTGCGGATGCCGATTCGCAACCCAATCTGACGACTAATGAGCGCGTCGCCTTCCTCCTGCCGGTCTGCTAAACCGTCCGCCGTCCAAATGTGATTCGAATGGATCTGCCGTAGAGTTACATCCACGGGCGGGTTACCCAACCGCGAACCAAAGCCGTGTTCCAGCCAGTCGAATTGACTTAGTTCCGAACAGCGATAAACACCGTGAGCGCCAGGTTCGAATTGGGAGGTCAACGAACCCCAGCGTGTTCCGGAGCAAGCTTACGAGCGATGTCGGAACGATAC
>CALMAV010000205.1:0-1975 GCA_937859895.1 uncultured Bryobacterales bacterium
GGCGACGGCCGAAGTTAGTCCCGGGCATCTCTCTCCGCAGTCGCTGACAGGCAATCTCACTCTGCAAAAGGTAGCATTTGAAGGTGTTCCGACCGGCAACCTTCGCGTAGTTGCCAGCACTCGCTCCGGGCAAATGCATACAGATCTCACCGGCGACCTCCGCGGTAGTCCCATTTCGGGCAGCACCGATCTGCAAATTGCGCCGGGTACGCCCGCCAAAGGCGAACTGCATTTTGCACGCTTGAACCTGGAATCCCTTGCCGCAATACTCCGTCCCGAACTGAAGCTTCCGTCGTTAACCGGTACTGCCGCCGGTGACCTGACGTTCTCCGGTCCTCTGGCAAAGCCTCGCCAACTTTACGCCGTTTTGGGCCTGCAACATATCGAAGTCAGCGATCCCGGCCTACAACGCCTCGCCGGTTCCCACGCTGTGCCCCAACTGCTGCTCCAAAACCAAGGTCCGGTAACTCTCGAGATCGCAAACGGAGTCGCCAAGGTTCGCCAATTGCAACTCGTCGGACGGGACACCCACTTTACAGCATCGGGCACTGCCGCACTCACCGGTGCCGGCGCGCTTGCTCTTCATCTGGACGGTTCGCTCGACCTGCGCCTACTCCAACTGCTCTATCCGCAGTGGCAAATTGGAGGAGCGTCTCGCATTACCGCTTCGGTCGCCGGCACGCTTGCCGATCCCAAAGTTGCCGGGTCCGCTCAGCTGATAGATGGAAGCGTTGTCTCGCCCGACCTGCCTAACGGGCTCAGCAATCTGCATGGCACCATTCGCTTCGATGGAAATCGCGCCACACTTGAGAGCGTAGAAGCTCATACCGGGGGCGGCCAGGTAAGCCTCTCCGGCTTTGCCACATATGCACGGAATCGCCCGATTGTTTACCGCCTGGAGTCACGAGGCCAAAATATCCGATTCCGTTATGCCAACGGAATTAGCCTGACAGGTAATAGCCAGCTTAGTTTGACCGGCACCGAATCGCAGGCGCTCCTAACCGGAGACATCACAGTTTCGCGTATCGTCTTTAATCCCAGCACAGATGTCGGTAACCTCCTCGCTCTTACCGCCGGCCCGTCCCCCTCTGCTGTCGATAGCCGGGGCGACTTCCTATCCCGCCTCGGGCTCGACCTCCGCATTGAAAGCTCGCCCGACCTCCAACTCGACACTGCGTTGAGCACCGGCATCCAGGCGGAGATCAATCTGCAACTTCGCGGCACACCTCGCCAGCCAGTCTTTCTGGGGAGCATCGAGGCCAACGAAGGTGATATCAAAGTCTTCGGCAGCCGTTACACTATCAATCGCGGCCAGATCAGCTTTACCAATCCGGTTAAAATCGAACCCGTTCTCGACCTTGATCTGCAAACCCAGACTCGCGGCATCACCGTTGACATCACTATTTCGGGCACCTTGGGAAAGCTCAATCTCAATTACCGTTCCGATCCGCCCTTGCAACCCCGCGACATTATCGCGCTGCTGACGGTTGGGCGCACCCCCGACACTGCCTCCAACGTTCAAAACATTCAGGTCACCAATGACGCCAGCGCGTTGCAATCTGGCGCCAACACCGTCCTGGGTCAGGCTATTTCGCCCGTTTCCAACCGCCTGTCCAAGCTCTTCGGTATTACTAATATCCGAATCGATCCGCTCGTGCAGGGTATCGCCAACACCCCTCAGGCACGTCTCACCTTAAAGCAGCAGGTCTCGCGCCAGATCACGGTAACCTACGTCACCAACCTGTCTCAAACCTCCGAGCAGGTCTTCCGGGTGGAATACTCGCTTAACCGCCAGTTCTCCTTAGTCGCCTTGCGCGATGACAATGGAGAGTTCGGCATCGACATCCTCTATAAGAAACGGTTCAAATAGAGAGATGAAGCTTCGGGCGGCACAAGGCAAGCTCAAAATCGAGCACAGCATTATTGACGGCCTGCGCCCGGTGCTCGAACGCTTCCTCAAGAGCAACGGAGACGT
>CALMAV010000205.1:1985-11427 GCA_937859895.1 uncultured Bryobacterales bacterium
GAGACGTGCGCTCCATCATTCCCGGCGTAATCCGCCGCGTCCGCGATGCGAAGGGCGTGGTGCCTACCATTCGATTGACTGTTCAAACTACCAACGGGTGGAAAGCCATTGCGCTCAGCGCCGGTGCCCGGCAGGAACTCTTCATCAGTACCGATTTATCCAAGGAGGAGATTGAACGCGCCATGGCCAAAGCGCTGGAGCCGTAGTATGTTTAGCCGTTGGCTCCTGCTCCTCTCACTCACCGCTTCCACCCTGGTGAGCGCCGCCGAGCCGGTCACCTTTAATAAGGATGTCGCGCCGCTGGTATACAGCCGCTGTGCGCCGTGTCATCACGAAGGCGGTATTGGCCCGTTTCCGCTGCTCTCTTATGAGGACGTCCGCAAGCACGCTGCCCAGATTGTCCGGGTTACGCAAAGTCGCTACATGCCGCCATGGCCGCCCGATCCTCGCAGCGCAGATTTCGTAGGTGATCGCCACCTGACCGCTGCTCAAATCCAGCTCATCGCAGACTGGGTGAAAGCCGGGCACCCGGAAGGCGCTGATCGTCCTGCTCCCGCTCCTCCTACGTTCAGCAACCAGTGGCAGATGGGTCCGCCCGACCTGGTCCTTCGCATGCCTGAGCCGTTCTCGCTGCCGGCTTCGGGCCCTGATCTGTTCCGCAACTTCGTCATTCCGGCTGATTTACAAGACATCCGCTACGTCCGTGGCTTCGAACTGCGGCTCACTAACAAGCGAGCCGTTCATCACGCGAATGTCGTGCTCGATCGTACCCAGTCGCTACGTCGTCGCGATCGCGAAGACGGTCACCCTGGCTTTCCCGGCATGGATGTCACCACCGAAGCGGCGCCCAATGACTTTGACCCTGATTCGCACTTCCTTTTCTGGAAGCCCGCTACCGTGATTCAGCCCGAACCAGCCGACATGAGCTGGCGGATTGATCCCGGCACGGACCTGATTCTCAATCTGCACCTGCAGCCGACTGGGAAACCCGAGCAGATTCAGGCCGAGATTGGCCTCTACTTCACTGGGCAGCCGCCTACCAAGCATCCAATGCTGATCCAGCTCGAGCACGACGGGGCTCTCCGCATTCCCCCAGGCGCACGAGCCTTTACTGTCGAAGACCACCTCACTCTGCCTGTCGATGTCGATCTGCTCGCCATCTATCCGCACGCCCATTATTTAGGTAAAGTCATCGAAGCCTGGGCGACGCTGCCCAATGGCAGCCGCCGCTCCCTGATCCGCATTCCTGATTGGGACATCAATTGGCAAGCCACATATGACTATCGAGAGCCGATCTACCTGCCAAAGGGCACGACTGTCGCGATGCGCATCAGCTATGACAATTCTGCGGCAAACATCCGCAACCCCAATAGCCCGCCTATTCTGGTCGAGGGGGGAAATCGCAGTCAGGATGAGATGGGGCACGTGTGGCTGCAGGTCCTGCCGCGAACGGCCGCTGGCGGCGAAGATGGGCGCTGGGCTTTGCAGCAAGCCTCGATGGAGCGCCGCCTTCAGAAGTATCCTGATGATTTCCTTGCCCATTACAACTTGGGAGCTTTTCAACAATCAGCGGGTAAGCTCGACGAAGCAGCGCGATCATACCGGCAGGCGCTACATCTTGATGGAAAGAACGCGACTGTTCGAAACAGCCTGGGAACGGTTCTCATGCAGCAGGACCGATTTCCTGAGGCTATTCAACAGCTACAGGATGCGCTGCGCCTAGATCCCCAATATTTGAACGCGCGATTCAACCTAGGTCGCTCACTGGCCGCAACCGGAGATCTGACCGGGGCGGAAGCGCAGTTTACCCAGCTTCTCGCCGCGAAACCAGACGACGGCCCAGCCCAGCAGGCCCTCGCGTCGATCTACCTGGCCGAAAAGCGATACGAGCCTGCACTCCAGCATTTGAAAGCAGCCGCCCAACTGAATCCCTCCGATGCGGACCTGCAAGGCAATTTGGGTGCCTTGCTCGCTATGACCGGAGATTTGCCAGCGGCGATCCATGCGTTTGAGACAGCACTGAAGCTAAACCCCGATCAGCCCGTCGCGCGCAAGAACCTAGACCGGGCCCGCGCTCAACTGGCAAGGGCGTCTCGCTAGCATCCAATTAACAACAGCTTTATGGGGGACCTACTCGTACAATTTGAGAAGGAGAACCTATGCTTAATTGGTCTGAATGTCCCGCTGTTGAGAGCGTTCCTGGCAGGCTGAGCGGAGCTTGGGTCTTTCGCGGTACCCGCACTCCTGTTCAGCCTATTTTCGAGAGCCTGGAACTGGGTGAAAGTATCCTCGATCTAACCAACACGTTCGACGTCACAGAGGAACAGATCAAAGCCGTCTTAGCTTTTGCAGCAAAAAGCCTGGATAAGATTCCAGCTTATGTGGGTTCTATTTGATAACGGCACGCCGAAACAGATTGAAGCGAGCTTGGCGGGGCACCAAGTTAGCCGCGCTGCTCAGTTGGGCTGGGGTGCTCTGGAAAATGGAGAGCTCATTGCCAAGGCAGAAGCTGAAGGTTACGAGGTTCTTCTGAGCACCGATAAAAACATAAAATATCAGCAGAATCTTGGTGTGCGCAGGATTTCCCTGGTTGTTTTAGGCAATCAGAACTGGCCGCTTGTTCGCCCATATCTCAGCCAAATCGTGGCCGCTGTGAATAGTTCAAAACCGGGAACCTATGTCGAAGTACCAATTCCATTTAGGCGGCAACGGAAATACTGATTATAGAGAGATTCGTTTTTAGGGGGTTTCACCGGTCTTTCTCAGCTTGTCAAGAACTGCCCGACCTTCCTCGCGCTTGCCTTCTGCCACTAAAGTCTGACCCAGCAGATAATTCGCAGCTTGATTATTGGGATCAATAGCCACAGCGCGGCGTAGGATCCCCTCAGCGTTCGGGTAGTTGGCCTGTTTGAAGTAACACTTGCCCAATAAAATGTAGGGACCGCTAAACTCCGGGTTCAGCCAAACCGCTCGCTGCAAGTTTGGAATCGCTTCCGCCCATTGATTACCACGCGTGTAGGCGTCGCCCAATCGATACCATGCCTTGGCCAGATTCGGATTGAGCGTCAGCTCCTTCTGCAGCTCAGCGATCCCGTCAGCTGACCGGCCACGAAAGATCGCAATCTCACCTAATAGGAAGTGGGCTTCGGGTAATTTGGGGTCCAGCGTCAGCGCGGCTTCTACTTCTTTAGCCGCCTCCCCATCAAAGTCTTTTTTGAGCATCATCTGTCCGGCCATCAGATGACCAGCTGCCGAGTCGGGCCTAACCCCGAACAGCCGCGCGAAAGCTGCCTCAGCCTGCGAAGGCTGATGAGTCTGCAAGTACGCGTACCCCAGCATGTAATTCGCTTCAGTACTGGCCGGCAGTTTCTCGAGCCAGGGGATTGCCTGCGACGCTTGGGCAAGTACAAAATAGCTTTGCCCCAAAGCGAGAGCCGATTCCTGCCACTCCGGGCTGCCCACCTTTTCCTCTTTAGCTGCCTTCTCTAACTCGACTGCCGCCTGTGCATATGCTTTCTGGCGGTAAAGATCCATTCCCGTTTGATGAGCACTTTGCGGCCCTGCAGATAGGACGAGAGCGAGCAGCCAACTCATAACCGCAGTATAGGATTTTTCCTGTTTCGGTACCTTCTATCATCCGAAGCTGTAAAAACTGCCGGTACTCACGAAAAAGTTGATAGAGCTACTTACTTTTCCTTTCTATTTCCTTTAGACTAGTCGCAAGGTGTGAGTTATTACCGTGCTGCTTCAGCACGGACATGTCTTCCAAGGAGAAGTATGGTTAGTCTTAACAAGCGATTTTCGCTATCTTTCATTTTCGCGATTGCGATACTGCTCGGCGCAGCAGATCACGCAACTGCACAACAGGTTTTCGGTAGGATCTTCGGAACCGTTACTGACGCCACAGGTGGCGCAGTAGCAAATGCTAAGGTCACAATTACCGACCAAAACAAAAACACTTCGTTCGACGTTACTTCCAATGAGTCAGGTAACTACGAGCGCAATCAACTGCTTCCCAGCTTGTACTCGATAACCGTAGAAGCACCTGGTTTCAGCAAGCAGCAGTTTAAAGATATCCGGGTTGAGGTAGATAACGCGGCCCGTGTCGATTCTACGCTCCAGCCGGGTAACGTAACTTCAACGGTTGAAGTCACTGCCGCTGCCCCAACGCTGCAGGCTGACCGTGCAGACGTTGCAACTACGTTTACTGCGCAGCAGCTTATTGATCTTCCGAGCTTAGGCCGCAACGCCCA
Source organism: uncultured Bryobacterales bacterium (assembly GCA_937859895.1). GTDB lineage: Bacteria > Acidobacteriota > Terriglobia > Bryobacterales > Bryobacteraceae > Bog-105. Next base: position 6,239 of record CALMAV010000205.1, read on the forward strand.
AGCTTATGAACTTCTAACTCCAGGCACGCAGCGCATCGGTTTTGCGCACGCTTCGAGCGAGGATCCCCAAGGCAGTGCTCAGATCGCGATCAACGGCCAGCACTTCAGCAGTACTGGTTATCAGCTGGATGGAACTGTTAATCAGGATCCCATTCTTGGCATCGAGGTCATCAATCCCAATATCGATGCTCTGGCTGAACAGAAGATCTCCTCACAAGATTACGACGCCGAATTTGGCTATGTAGCAGCCGGCATCGTCAATGCCTCAACGAAGTCTGGTTCAAATCAGCTTCACTTCTCGGCATTTGATTATCTCCGGAATAACTCTCCGGGTTTCACCACTTCAGCACGTGATCCCTTTGCTGAACCAAATGGTGCTCTTCCTTATAAGCAGAACCAGTTTGGTGGTTCTATTGGCGGCAAGATCATCAAGGATAAGCTGTTCTTCTTTGGCGATGCTGAGCTGATCCGGCTAGCCCAAACTGGCTCCGTGTTAACTACTGTCCTTACACAAGCCGCTCGAAATGGTGATTTTAGCTCCTATCTCGGTACACCCGTTTTGAATAGCAGCAATAGCCAGATTCTGGTTCGGGACACTGCCGGAAACACCGTACCTCTGCGGCAAAATATGATCTTCGATCCGACTACTGGTAACCCAACTACCGGCCAAGGTCGCCTGGCTTATGCGAACAATCAAATCCCTACCTCTCAGTTGAGTAAGCAGGCTCAGGGTCTACTTAACGCCTACCTTCCATTGCCGAATGTCGCAGTTGCTAATCCACTGATTCCGAACTATGCGGCATCTGGCGCTCTCTCTCGTACCGCGAACAAATGGGATACACGTATTGACTACTTCCAGAACGAGAAGACTAGCTTCTACGGCCGTTACAGTAATCACCAGTTCACACAGAGCGCTGTTGGAGCTTTTGGCAACGAGGCAGGCGGTCCGGCTTTTAACGGAGTCAACTTCGCTGGTAATGCTTTTGCTCGAAACCAGAGTTACTCTATTGGTACAACGCATAGCTTTGGTCCTACCTTTATTAATGAATTCCGGTTTGGATACATGCGTTATAACGTACAAACGACTCCAAATGGAGTAGGCACTCAACCGGCAGCGGCGCTCGGTATTGCTGGCGTGAATCTTGATAACTACTTCACTTCTGGTCTGCCGTACTTTAATCTAAATCAAACTAGCCTGGGTTACTCGCTGGGTGCAAATCAGTGTAACTGCCCGCTGACTGAAGATGAGGGTCAGTATCAATTCACTGATAACATCGTCAAAATTTCTGGCAACCACAATTTCAAATTCGGTGCAGATATTCGGTACGCGAAAAACCTGCGTGTACCAAGCGACAGTCACCGGGCTGGTGAGTTTACGTTCTCAAATGCCGACACTGGTTTTGTTCCTGTTGGTGCTGAAGCCGCAACCCAAGGCCTGAACTTTGCAACATTCCTGCGGGGCGACGTCACGGCCTTCAATCGGTATGTTAGTACAACTACTAATGCATCTGAGCACCAGAGACGGCAGTTTTACTACGGGCAAGACACTTGGCGCGCTACTTCAAAGCTGACAATTACTATCGGACTTCGGTGGGAGCTTGTCTTCCCCGAAGAGGTTAATGGTGCTGGTAATGGTGCAGAGCTCGATCTGCGTACTGGGCTAGAAAACGTGTTCGGTGTGGGTAATGTCAGCACTCATGGTTATCAGAATATGAACTGGCTGAATTTTGCGCCGCGTTTGGGTATTGCTTACCAGCTAAACCCGAAGACTGTGGTCCGGGCAGGCTATGGCTGGTCCTATGGCTTGGGTACCTTTGGCGCAACCTTTGGTCACAATGTAACCCAAAACCCACCGGTGCTGACGAATCAGCAGATCAATCCTTCTCAAAGCTTTGGAAGCGTATTCACGCTTGCGGGTGGGCCGCCTCCTCCGGCTTCAATTGTTGTACCAAGCAACGGCCAGTTTTTGTTGCCGAACGGTATCAACGGAAAGGCACGTCCGCTTGACATTCGTATGCCTCGTACTGAGGCTTACAATCTCACGGTGGAACGGCAGATTGCGCCGGATACCTCAGTCTCGGTTGCGTATGTTGGTAACGTAGGTCGGCACGTAGCACCTGGCTCGGGTGATGGCTACAACATCAACGTTAACCAGCCGTACTTTGCTCCTGGCGTACCACTTGACCAGCGCCGTCCGTATTACGCTGCATACGGTTGGACTCAGGGAATCGATTTCTACTGTATGTGCAATACGAATTTCTACAATTCATTGCAGGTGCAGCTGAACCGTCGATTTAAGGCCGGCTACGGTGTCCAGGCGAGCTATACCTTCCAGGATGCTGTTAGTGACAACTCCGACCCGTATACATTGCTCTACAACCGGGCACTCGGACGTGGTCGGGAAAATGCAATTTCGGATCATGCTCTGACTATCGCGCAAAACTACCAGATTCCTTTTGGTCGCGGACGTAGGTTTGGTCATGATACTAACCGCATCGTTGATGCTGTTGCTGGTGGTTGGGATTTGGCGGGAGTTACTGTGTTCTATAGCGGACTTCCCTTCACTCCGAACCTTGCTGATGTCGGTACTGCAGCACGGCCTGATGTCGGCCCTAGCGGTCGTCCGAGCATTGGAACCGGTAGCCCTTATGCTACGAACCCGAACCGAAATAATTGGTTGGCATCCGGACCAAACGGCGGGTTAAGTCCTGCATTTTTGATCCCTGCCGACAATACCTTCGGTAATTACGGCTTCAACACGCTTCGTGGTCCGATCTTTATTAATCAGGATGTAAACCTATCTAAGAGCTTTGCCCTTACAGAACGCCTAAGGTATACGCTCCGTGGAGAGGCTTACAATATCTTCAATCACACGAATCTCGGACTTCCGAGCGGGAACGTGAACGGTTCAAATCCAGGCCAGATTACTGGCATTGCATTCGGCTCAACTATGCGCCGCTTGCAGTTCGCTATGCGCCTGGATTTCTAAGTCGACCTAGTTATACCTAAGAAGAAGGGGGGAGCGGAAACGCTCCCCCCTTCTCGTATTTCAGGTCAGCACTCGTACGATAGTTATATGGCGACTCAACCAAAGCACTACATCTCACTTCAGGAATACCTGGAGCAGGAGGAAACCGCCCTTGATCGTCACGAATACTTTGATGGTGAAGTCTTTGCCATGGCTGGCGCAACGCCAGAGCGCGGGCTGATTTCCACAAATATAGTTGCTGAAGCCAGACCTCAGCTGCGTAAACTCGGTTGCCTGATTCGCGGATCAGATATGCGCATTCGAACCTCGCCAACTGGTCTCTACAGCTACTCAGATGCGGTAATCTCCAGCAAGCCAGAGATGTTTGACGGAAGTACGCTGCTTAATCCAATTGTGATTGTCGAAGTCCTGTCAGAGAGCACTCAAGATTGTGACCGAGGTGGGAAATTCGAGCGTTATCGCCAGATTCCTTCGTTCCAAGAGTATTTGATCGTGGCCCAAGATCGCATCTATGTTGAACATCACGTTCGACAGGGATCAGTGGATCAGCCAGCCTGGAGGATGCGGGAGTGTACTAACATCGCAGATACGATTACCCTTAGTACAGTCAATGTCTCGCTGCCGCTTGCATCCATCTACGCAGATGTCAGCTTGCCGGTTACTTCGGAGGCTGTCCCTCAACCGCAGTTATCACCCGATTAACAGTGAGCCTTTCAGCCCTATCCACCTGTCCGCCTGGCCAATGAATCTCCAGGTCAACTGTCTTCGATGTTGCGCAACCAAAATGTACCCGTAAGTCACTCTGTGAGATATAGCTTCCGCCGCTCCGAACTTCGTCCATCTGCCGGTGCTCACCTTCCGGCTTGCAGTAAATCCGGGCACCAATGCCTGAGCGGTTCGACTTTGTCCCGACTGTCTTCACTTTTACCCAGTTGTTCTTCAGCGTACTGTCGCAGCGCAGCAACTGCGGAACATCGTTAACGCAGTTCACGGCAATGTCAAGGTCGCCGTCATTATCGAAGTCGCCTATGGCGCAGCCCCGCCCTGGCACGGGTTCCTGAATACCAGGGCCAGCTTCGAGCGACACGTCTGTAAACTTTCCATTCCCGTCGTTGCGATACAGCACCTTGCGTTCGCGATAACCCGACTCGCTGGCCTTCTCCCGTACCTCCGGATAGACGTGCCCGTTACAGGTGAGGATGTCCGGCCAGCCATCGTTATTGAAATCGAGAAACGTCGCGCCCCAACCTAGAAAGCGCGTATTGCGCCCGAGCCCTGCCTGGAACGTCATGTCCTCAAAGTTGCCATCGCCCAAGTTCTTATAAAGGCTGGAAGTATCACCCGCGAAGTTGGTCTTAAAAATTGCCAGCTTGCCATTTCCAAACGCATCTGCTGCCGAGACGCCCATGCCTGCTTGCGTCTTTCCATCTGCTCCGAAAGCCACGCCAGCTTCTAAAGCAATGTCAGTGAACGTGCCGTCGTGATTGTTCTTGAACAGTGCCGAAGGCTGGGAGTCGTCTGCCACGTAGATATCCGGCCAACCATCATCGTCAAAATCGCCTACCAGCACGCCCAGTCCGTATGTGCCTTGCTTTTTGAGGATGCCAGCCTTCTCCGAAACATCGGTAAAGGTGCCGTCTCCGTTGTTGTGAAAAAGAATATCCTTGCCACCCTGCAGCCCGGGAGGTCCGCAAGCAACCACTAATCCCTCGTAGAGACACGGCCCGCTTTCCGGCAGCGGCGCAGTTTTTGGATCGAAGTCGATGTAGTTGGCAACGTACAGGTCCAGGTGCCCGTCGCGATTGTAATCGAGAAACGCGCATCCAGTATTCCAACGTTTAAGTCCCGTGGTGGTGCGTGTGGTTACTCCGGCCTTAGCCGCCACATCGGTGAAGGTGCCATCGCCGTTGTTGCGATAGAGCGAACAATCGCCCCAGTAGCTGACGAACAAGTCCTCATGCCCGTCGTTGTTATAGTCACCCGCACAGACGCCCTGACCCCAGCCAAACCGCCCGACGCCAGCCTTCACCGTCACGTCGGTAAAGGTGCCATCCCGATTGTTCTTGTATAGGCGGCTGATTGGCTCCTTGCCCTTGGGAAACGTTGTCTCGAAGCGTGAGCCGTTCACGAAAAACAGGTCGAGCCAGCCGTCGTTGTCATAGTCGATAAAGGCAACGCCGCAGCCCGTTGTCTCCAACAA
>CALMAV010000206.1:0-3217 GCA_937859895.1 uncultured Bryobacterales bacterium
CGGACAGCTAGCAAATGCGATCGTCTTAGGAGCAGCGAAAAGCGCTGCCGTCTTCTTTTCACGCAGTTCAGACTCGGAAGCTAGGAGTCCTCGCTGGAGAGCTAACGGCAGAAACGGCGACGGTCGAAAGGTCGGAGGCCAAGTCTCTTCAGATACGTTGCAAACTGTAGAAGCGGCAAACTCTAAGCCGTAAGCAGCGGAAGCGTCGAGAATCTGCACGGGTGAGGAGACATGGCCGGTTTGCCACGAGCGCGACTCGAGAGCAGATTGCAGTTGTGCAATTGCCTCGCCGTACGAAAGTGCCTGGCCCACAAAGCCCAGCGCTGCGAGATCTGATAACGAGGCCTTCCAGTCCCCAATGATCTGCTGCTCATACGTGTTGAGTGCTCCATTACCAGGCCATCCGAGCGCAGCAAGCAATGATCCGATAAACTCACTCCAGTCGGCAGAGTGTCGACTCTTTGTACCGGCACTCAAAACGCGGCGCACAGCTGACCATGCCTCGCTGAGCCTGGGACAACCCACGGAGGAACGCTCCAGGTCGGTAAGAGTAACGTCGAGGTCGCGATGACGCCGTAGTTGTAAGTCAGCCGACGCGCGTTGACTTTGCTCATCGGTGGCCCCAGCTAGAAACGGCGTGCGCAGGATCGCGCCGGCATCTGCGATCGGGATGCGCGGAAGCGCGAGTTGCAGCAGAAGCAGAGCACTTGCAACAAGCGGATGATCGTTCAGGCGTTCGGGAACTGTCAGGTGATAGATGGGTTCCTCTGGTAGACCCAAAGGAGATCCAGAGTAGAAGACGCTTCGAAACGTGCGCGCGACTAAGTGCTTGTGGGTTGCCAGATCACCCACAAGTATTCCGATCGAACCCTGCGGCTTTCGCTCAACTTCATGTCGTGCCCAACGCGCAGCCTGTTCGACTTCTTCGGGCAGCGTTTCGCATATGTACAGAGGAGCTTTCCTCGGAGCCTTAATAGCGATAGGTAGGACCTTAGTCTTCGGCACATGCTGCAAAGCCGGAGGGAGGTACGGAAAGCCGGCGAGAGTCACATTGTGGTAGGGCCACCAGGGCTCGTCCATCCATTGACGGAGATACGGCCAGAGATCAGACCGCGTGATCCAACCTTCACTCTTCGCCCGTTTGCGCAACAACCGGAGTAATGATTGGAAGTGGCGAGTGTCAGAAGAGTTATGCCACGATTCGCCTTCGCTTGGAATACTCCACCCCCCAATAATGCGGGTTGCGGCAATAGCTGTGGAGACTGCTTGCCGGGGGTCAAAGAGTAGTGGATGTTCCGATTGGATGAGTTGCTCCCACACCGCACGCTCCTGTGCCGGAGAGAGTAAGGTAGGAACATCGGCACCGGCGTAGCGCGCTTCTTGCCAGCATGCCGACAGCCATGCATTCACGCTGAAGATTTGCGGTGCTGGCCAAGTTTCTAAACCGGCAGCCAATTGCGTCTGCACAAATTGCTCGTGCGCGACGGAGGCGAGGAGTTGATTCGGAGCGAGGATTGTGACTCCCGCTGAAAACGCAGCGGTAAGCCCGGGACAGGCAAGGCGCACAGAGTTTACTTACTTTCTTGAAATGAGCGCTTGCAACAAAAGATCAGCCAATGGCTTGCCGTTTCCAGTTATGAAACTCAGCGACGAAGCCTTGTACAAGGCAGCGCGGTCTGTACTTTCCCACGATAAGGTGAATCCAGCTTGAGTTGCCAACTGATGAATAAACTCCCGTTGTGTGCGACCATTTCCTTCTCGAAACGGATGAGCAGCATTGATTTCGCCCATGTAGAATGCAGCTCGCTCCGCGAATAACGAGGGGTCTTTTAAGTTCTTCAAATGCTGCTCGGATGCTAGCTTCCGAAAAACTCCGTCAAGAAACTGCTCGAGCTGATCGAAGTGAGCGAACATTGTCTGTCCAGAACGGGCTAGATTCACCGTTCGAAACGTACCAGCCCAGGCATAAACGTCTTGAAAAAGATTTCGATGAATGGCCTTTAAATGACCGGTGTCAAATTTGCCGAAACTTGGCTTAAGTTCCAGTTCAATTAACCGCCTCGAGACAGCGTTTGCTTCGAAAAAGTCGAGTGCCTGACGTTCTCTCAAGCCCGCGATGTTTCGAAGAACTGAACTGTCAGGATACGTGTACGGATCGTCGATGGAGTAACACATCGATCTGAGATCCCATCTGGTCCAAAGAAAGCACACCCTGCTCAAAGCGCTCGAAGACTTCGAGGGCCTCTTCAGACGGTCGCAAGCCTTCAAGTCGAAGCGTGCTTATCGCATTCTTTACAGCTTGCTTTCGACGCGATCTCTCTAACTCTGAATTTAGCAAGTCGCTCATACTGCGAGTATAAGGCAAAAGGGCGACTCTTCCGAGCCGCCCTTTTCTCTTTCGAACTACGGTTAAGCGTTAAATCTCTTCCGGCGTGCTCAATGCTTCCTCAGCATTGAGATCATCGGAGAGTCCACCGGTGTAAATGCTTGGTGCTTCGTCGGCGAAGTCACCCAAACCGTCGCTCAGAGTCAGCTCTGGCTCGAGCATCGGCTCTTCCTCCACCACATCTTCGCCAGCAATCTTCACTCGCCGATAGAATTCCATACCGGTTCCGGCGGGAATCAATCGACCCATGATGACGTTTTCTTTCAGGCCACGTAGATAATCTACCTTGCCGTTTATAGCGGCTTCGGTCAGAACACGCGTTGTTTCCTGGAAGCTTGCGGCTGAGATGAAGCTGTCAGTCGAAAGTGATGCCTTAGTGATACCCAGCAGGATCGGTTTGCCCGAAGCCGGGTTGCCGCCTGCTTCTATCACGCGAGCATTTTCTTCGCGGAACTTAAATTTATCGACAACTTCATCCGGGAGGAACTCGGTGTCGCCGATATCTTCGATCCGGATCCAACGCATCATCTGGCGTGAGATAACTTCCAGATGCTTGTCATTGATGTTGACGCCCTGCAGACGGTAGACTTCCTGGATTTCATTAACCAGATACTTCTGCAATTCCTTCTCGCCGAGTACAGCTAAGATGTCGTGCGGATTGCGCGGGCCGTCCATTAAAGGATCGCCCGAGCGCACACGCTCACCTTCCTGCACATTGATATGAACGCCGCGCGGGATGGCGTATTCTTTCTGCACTCCATCGTCACCGACGATGTACAGCTTACGCATACCCTTGCTCACTTCGCCGTACTTTACCAAGCCGTTGATCTC
>CALMAV010000206.1:3227-3462 GCA_937859895.1 uncultured Bryobacterales bacterium
CAAAGAGTTCAACGACACGCGGCAAACCACCAGTGATGTCTTTTGTCTTCGAAGTGGCACGCGGGATTTTTGCAATAACGTCGCCAGCGTGTAGTGTTTCGCCGTCGCTCACCATTAAGTGGGCGTGGGTCGGCATCAAATAACGTTTCTCATCTGACTTGCCGCCGCCGTCCGGCCGCATAACCACGGTGGGGAAACGCTTTTCGTCGGTCGAGTCAATAACCACCACTTGCAT
>CALMAV010000207.1 GCA_937859895.1 uncultured Bryobacterales bacterium
GCAATGCATTGATGCAAGCTATGGGCAGCGGATTGGTCAACTCGCTTGAAGAACTGCGGGCCATTGTGCAGGGCTCCTTCGAGCTCAGCGTTTTTCACCCGCAACGTCCAGCCAGTGAACGCAGCTGACTGTTAGAGTTTCAAGCGGCCATAGACCAGAGCCTTGATTGAAGCGAGGCGGAGTTTTGATTCATTAAGCTCCTTCAGGAAATAAGGGGCGCATTCATACCGAGCCGCCCGGCTGAGGTTCTTTAGCCTTCTGTAGTCCTTCCAGATCGTGCTCAGGTAAGGGTCAATCTGGACTTCTCTTTCTCGCCCGGAATGGTCATGCTGCCGTTGCCTGAATCGAACAAGATAGGCGTCCACGTAATGCACAGCCGCGTAGAACACGACCGTGATAGCCCAGTTGATCTCGAACGAGTCAGTTGTGCGAAAGATTTCTACAAGGCCTTCGTTGTTCTCAGCCCAGCTTAAGTGTTGAGTAACTGAGGGCAAGGTTCTCGGCTCCACATAGGGGTGCACGAACCGAGAAACTCCTGTATTGGACGATTCCGTCGAGCTATCGTATTGAAGTCAAAACGAACCGATCTGAGGCTTCTGCCCAAAGCCAGTTCCACTTCCGCAATTCGATCGGAGACTTCGGCGGTGTCATCAACTACTACGGTAAAGACTTCGATAACGTTTTCGCGTTGAAACACATACACGCTCTCCACTTCGCGAACGTTCTGAAAGGCGCGCGCTAACTCCTGATTTAGCGACAAGCCCGTTAGCGTCTCCATTAGCACTTATAAATAACACATACCATCAGGGCCGGGCACCACTCAAACTCTTACGCACAAAGAATTGCTGCTTGTCCATCTTCGGATCCACAGCAATGTCGAAGAACCCAACCATCATCTCTGCCCATGTCTGCTCGCCCCACCTGACCGCCGAATCAGGATCTGGATTATGCCGGTTCTCCGCAGAGTTATCGAACGTAGCTACAGCCTGCAGCGTACTCCCAGCTTTTAGCAATCTCGGCTGACTCAAGCGATAGCTTAACTGCCAAGAGAAGTTGTACTGCGGAATGCGGAGTAGCGTTTCCGCTCTCTTGCCTGGCTCGATGAGTCTGTATTCAAAACTCTTCCCACGTAGATGCATATGCGGGAAGAAGCTCAGCAGTAACGCGTCGTTTGGCAATGAACCATGCACTTCAACTCGATGATCCGGGTCACCCGGAGGAATCAAGAATCGGTCATTCGTCAATTGCAAAGTGAGCACACGTTTGCTCGGAGGCTGCTTCGCAAACACCAGACCTAAACTTGTTTGGTCCTGCATAGGAGCGCTGTGGGCTGTGTAGTGCATCTGCAAAACGATATCTGAGCCGGCAGGAACCAGCCTCGCGTAATCGGCTGGCCACCCATCAGGCGTGCTACCTGGCGCATACACCAAAAGGATGTCGCTGGTGGTCCACATAGCATCCCGGCGAGCCGTAGGGTTCGGCAAATCGTCGGCGCTGAACGGCTTACCAACTGGCGCGCCGGCCAGCCACTTGGAGCCGGGCTCGCGGATGTAGGCTACAGCATGATGAACCACCATGCGATTACCCGGCCGGATCTCAGACATCCGTACCCAACGATCCTCTTTGAAGTGAGTAGGAAGAATCACGTACTGATACGGCACGTCTCCGGAAGCCGGCAGATGCATGGGGACCGGCATCTTGAAAATTGCATCGGGGCGATCAATATTCCAGCCCGCCGTCCAAACGCGCGGTGTCGGCGTCTTCTGCCAATCACCTGCCGGAGCATTTGCCTCGGCCCACTGGCTTAGCGTGCTGATCTGTTCCGGGCTCAACGACGGATCGTTTGCAAAATGGCCACAGCAGGGGTCCGCAAACCAGGGCGGCATTAAGCGGCTTTTCGTGACAGAAGCAATCGCCTTGGCATACGGGCGCACCTGCTTATATGTTTCCAGCGGCATAGGCGCCATTTCTCCGGAACGATGACAGCCTTGGCAATGGGTCTGCAAGATGGGAAGAACGTCGCGATAAAACTCCGGCGTGGTTGTGCCGCGTGCAATGACCGTTACGAGTAGCAAGGAGACAGGAAGCGCGAAGGGAAAGTGCCTACTTGCCAGTGCTGCTCTCCGTCTGACCCTTACCTACGACCCCACTGCCCGAACGCGCTGATCCGTCATAGAAGCCGGGCGGCATACTAGGCCATCTGGGCCGCCGTTTCAACTTGAACGCTTGGTATCCCTCTTTGAAATCAGCGCTGTTCATTGCAATGCTTCGCAGCTCACGAGCAATTGCGCCGGCCTCTTCGGCTGTTTTGTTGCGCGTCGAGTGCATGTACTTCAAGCCTAGCTCTATTGCTTGGGGGCTTGCTTTTGCCAGATCCGCAGCCAGACCGCGCGCTTGGTCAAGCAGTTCACTTGGAGTCGAGACCTTATGCAGCAAGCCCCACTCCAAAGCCTCTTCGGCAGTGAACAGCCGCCCAGTCAAACTCAGTTCCAGCGAGCGACGGGCCCCCAGCGCAGCTTCCAACGCTCTGAAAATCATAAACGGCCAGAGACCCACGTTTACTTCCGTCAACCCAAACGCAGCCCCGTTCGACCCGATAGCTATGTGGCCCTGCGTAACCAGGCCGAGCCCGCCGCCCAGAGCCGCGCCATTTACCGCCACTACGATCGGCTTGTGCGATCGTAGCCCGATGGTGAACAGCTGGTCGTGAACCATCGCCAGAGCATCAGAGTCAATCGAAACAGCCTCGTCCAGATCCATGCCGGCACAGAAAACAGGACCAACGGCTGAAATAAGAATCACTCCCACATCGTTGCCCGATTGCGCCTGTTCCACAGCCTGCACGATAGCCGCACTCATCTCGAAAGTGAGTGCATTGCGCTTCTCCGGACGATTCAGCACAAGGTTGAGAACACGCCGTTGCTGCTCGATCAGAAGTTCCACAGCCGCTATGCTATCTCACCTTCGCGCTTCCCGAACTGGACAACAGGAAGGTGCTCCGGATGTTCATTCGTACACGCCGCCCGGAACGCAAAGGCAAGCACCTGCCGCGTTTCGTCCGGATGAATCAATGCATCGCAATGCCCTCGGGCCGCTGCATATTTGGCATCGAGCCAAAGCTCATAATCTCCCCGGGTCTGCTCCATTTTGCTTTGCAAGTCGGCTGGCAGCGGGGTGCCCGCACTTTTCAAACGCTCAAGCTCGGGCCCGAACATTGCTTGTACTGCTGACTCGCCTTCCATGACGCCGATTCTGGCACTGGGCCATGCAAATGCAAAGTTCGGGTCAAAGCCCTGGCTGGCCATCGCATAATAACCGGCGCCGCTCCCGTGGTTCACAGTCAGGACGATCTTTGGAACAGTAGTTGTGGCCATGGTCTCAACCATCTCGGCCCCTGCACGGATGATGCCCTCAGCCTCTGGGCCCATACCGACCATGAATCCCGAAACATCCTGGATGTAGAGCAGCGGGAGTCGGCGCCGATTAGCATTCTCGACAAAGTACGCCGTCTTGCGCGCCGATTCGGTGTAGACAATTCCACCCACGCGCGGTCCTGCCGGCGATTTCAGAAATCCGCGCCGATTTGCGATCACTCCGATGCTCCGCCCGGCTAATCGCGCGGTCGCACAAAACAGCTCAGGCGCATACTCAGGCTGAAACTCCAGGGTCTCGCCTTCATCCAAAATCGGTTTTAGCAAATCTTCCAACCGATACGGCAGGCGATGATCGGCCGGCAGTACCGTATAGAGGTCATCTGAGTTGCGCCCCTCATCTGAGTTGCGCCCCTCATCTGACGCGGGCAACTCAGGCGCCCCTCGCGGAAGCGTGCGGAACTGCTGCCGGATCATCTGGAGGCAATGGGTATCGTCGTCTGCGCGATAGTGCGCAACGCCGCTTACACCGGTATGCATGGCAGCTCCACCCAGCGTCTCTGTGTCGGTAACTTGACCTACTGCGCCCTTAACCAGATTCGGCCCGCCCAAACCCATAAAGCTGGTGCCGTTCACCATAATCACCACGTCGCTCAGGGCAGGCAGGTAGGCGCCGCCGGCAATACAAGGCCCCATCACCGCTGCAATCTGCGGAATGCGCAACCGGCGCCGCATCAGTGAGTTGTAGTAAAAGATTCGCGAAGCACCATACTGCCCCGGAAAGATTCGATCCTGATACGGCAGATTCACTCCGGCTGAATCCACCAGGTAGACGATAGGCAGACGGTTGCGCATGGCAATCTCCTGTGCGCGGAGAATCTTGGTGATCGTCTCCGGCCACCAGGAGCCCGCCTTCACCGTTGCATCATTCGCCACAATTACTGCAGGACGGCCTTCGATTGCGGCCAGGCCCGTAATCACGCCCGCTCCCGGAGCCTGACCTTCATACTGGTCGTAGGCGATCAGTAAGCCAATTTCGACAAACAGCGAATCGGGATCAATCAATTTAGCAATGCGCTCGCGCGCTGTCAGCTTGCCGTCCCGGTGCTGCTTCTCAATCTTCTTCGCACCACCGCCCTGGCGGAGCTTGTCTTCTAACTCCCTAAGCTCCACTGACAGCTGTCGTAGATCGCGCGCCTTAGCCATGCCGATGCCTTTCCCTGGCTCCACGCAAAGACACTACCCTCAAACTGCTGCTAGTCTAACAACGATGATGGGCATTGATCAGCGAGCGCTTCGGGTCACCTGGACCATCTTTCTTTTTGGGCTCCTGCTGACTATCGTTTGGTTTATCCGATCAACTCTGGTCGTATTTGCGGCGGCAATCTTTTTCGCTTACATGTTGTCACCCATCGTTGGACTGATTGAGCGCTTCATCAAACGACGCCGCGGACTGGCGCTCACCATCGTGTATTGTGCCCTGATCGGACTTTTAGTTCTGCTTGGCTTCCAGCTGATTCCCGCACTTACCGGTCAGGCAATCAGCTTGGCAACCCGACTCCCGAGCCTAATTAGCGCCGGCACGCTCACTAAACTTCCTCTACCCCGAGCTATTGAGCCTCTGCGCGAACAGGTGATCCCCATTCTGAATCGCGCGGCTACCAATTTCGAGTCTCATGTGGTGCCTTTTCTACAGGAAGCTGGGTCAAAGATTCTATCTGGGCTGGGGCAACTGATACCCATCATCCTCGTGCCCATCCTTGCTTTCTTCTTTCTCAAGGACGCACGGTCCATGCGCACGGCGCTGCTGGCAAGCTTCTCGCGTCGACTTCGCCCGACTGTGGACAAGATCTTAGAAGACATTCACCTTGTTCTGCGCAACTACATCCGCGCTCTGGTGATGCTGGCTATCTCTTCCTTCTGCGCCTGGACGATCTTCCTTACTGTCCTGCACTATCCGTATGAGCTTTTGCTTGCCGGAGTTTCAGCCATTCTCGAATTTATTCCCGTGGTTGGCCCAGCTGCGGCATTATTGATCCTGCTGACAGTCTGCCTTATCACCGGATCCAGCGGTCTGCTGTGGATCGTCGTTTTCTGGGCTGCTTTCCGGGTTTTCCAGGACTATGTCTTGAATCCTTACCTGATGAGCTCAGGCATCGAACTCCATCCTTTACTGGTCCTCTTTGGCGTGCTTGCCGGTGATGCACTAGCGGGCGTTCCTGGAATGTTTTTCTCCGTACCGGCTCTTGCCATCTTGCGTGTGGTCTACAGCCGTATGCAAGAGCGCTCCAGCACTGGCCCGGAGACTCCATCATCTCCCCTCCAACCTGCGCTGGCTGGACGAAGGAACTAGTCAGCAGCCCGCAGGCACGCGCTTAGCGGGCTGCTGAAAACTTAACTTACAACTGTCGCCGATTCCAAGCCTCGAACGCCGCCATCAAGCCGATCGCAGCAGCATAGAGGATGGTTGCCGCTAGCGTTCCGTACTTGAGCTTATCGACCATCTCGCAGCGCTTGCACATGCTGGCTTGCGCATCGATGATGGCTGAAGTTTGTGAATGGTCTCGCAGGTGAATATAGTGATCGCCGTGGTTGTCAAGCCAGTGGCGATAGAGATATAAACCGGCAGTGATGCAGAGTAAAACTCCGCATATGAGTAGATGGAGAGTGTAGTTCATAGCAGGCATCGCTCCCTTCGTCTGCATGGACAGCCTGCTTGTGCAGGCCGCGATGTTATGGACTTGCGTCCAACACCCTAACCGGCATCTGGCGTATTCTGCCAGACACTAAAATCCTCTGCGGAGATCATATCGCCGTGGCAATTCAGTTTCAACCGGCACATGATGCGCAATGGCTCGTTATAATCGGTTGTTACCAAATCACCGAACCGCTGTTTTTTCCTTCCTTTTGGGCTTAGTACCCCTGCAATTAGCCGTACTTACTGGCTCTAGACACTCCAACAATATAACCGTTACTTCTGGTTGCAAGTGCACCATCCAGAACAGGGACTATTGTTTGATCTAGGGATTGTCGATTTCCGGCGATTACGAGAAACCAAGGAGCGCCTCATGGCGGCAGAGAAAACACTTTGTACTCGGCGCGCATACGCCAGCGGTTGGAAGTATTTTCAGCAATGGTGCAGTATGGCCGGGCGGACTGCTTTGCCAGCCACTCCGGAAACGGCCAGCGACTTTCTGGTGTGGTGTATCAATCAAGGTTTTCGTCTCGGCACTGTAAATGTGCGCTTGCATTCGATCTCGCACTATCACCACGCCGAGAGGCTTACCAGTCCTATAAACGAATCTGTACGACAGTTGCTGCGCTTAGCCCGTCGCGACCGCAAAGAACCTCCGCGGGGCATGGCTGCGTTGACTTATAGCCAGCTGAAAGCCATCGTGTCGAAACTCAATGGTGACCATCCTGCACAGCTTCGAAATCGCACGATGTTGATCTTAGGGTTCGCAGCCGGCTGGCGCCGAAGCGAAGTGGTTCGATTAGAGATCCAGGATGTTCGCATGGTGGAAAAAGGGATGACGCTCTGGCAGGCTTACTCCAAGACCGACCAGATAGGCCGGGGAAGGACGGTCGGCATCGAGCCCGGCAAACGCGAGGTCACGTGCCCGGTCCGAGCGATGAATGCTTGGTTAGGGAGGCGCGGAGACTTCCCCGGCCGTCTATTTACTCAGGTGACTCCGGGCGGCGTCATCACTCACGACCCCTTGCATCCCGGCATCCTCTACGACCTGGTAAAGCGCGGACTTTTGGCCATCGGGCAAGATCCAACTGGCTTCGGAGCGCATTCGCTTCGTGCCGGCATGATCACGGCCGCGGCCGAGAGCGGAGCAAGTGAGGCCAGCATTAAGCTGCGCACCGGCCATCGAAATTCCGATACGCTGCAACGCTATATTCGGCCGGCTACCGCGTTCAGCATGAACCCGCTCGCTGGCGTGCTGTGAGCGGCGTCCTTCGAATTGCGGTTCGGGTGTTTGTCATCGGGAAGCTTCACTCGGAGGAGATCATTGAGGCTACTAAAGAGGAGCTCTCTGGCATCATGCCGAGACTCGCAGCCAAACACGCTGAACTGAGCGCGGCGGAACCGACAATGATCGAACTGGAGTTTCTCGATGATCCGTCAAACGATCGGTTTTTTCGAATCGGAACCGACCCTAACGCGATGGTGATGCCGATGGCAATAGATCTTAGGAAACCGAACTGATGACCTTCCAGCTTGCTCAATGTCTCTGCCCGGCCCGGCATTGCATATTGGCCGCTCTTGGAGAGTGCGATCCGAACGACGCGATCGCGGAATTAAAGGCGGCTATTGAGCGAGCTGTTCCTCAGACACTAAATCCATGGTGTGGCATTTGTCGAGCGCCCCGGAGCTCCTGGTCGTTCGAGTGCGGATCCTTTGAGGCTGCAAGCGTAGAAGATGCGCTTCTCAGGGTCAAGGTGGAAGAGATCAGGAATCTACAAACAGCAGAGGCATTCAAAGCTGAGCAGAAAGCGAGCCGGAACTGAAGCCGCGACACGAAGCTTGACGAAAAAGCGCATCAATCCGTTGAAGATCCGGGCCGAGCTAGAAGCGAAAGCGAGCACGCTACGGTCGGTTCCGATCTTGGTCGATAAGCTCCTCAGCTGCGGCCATCACGCGCTCGTAGCGCCCGGACTGAATCCGGAGAAAGCCATCTGCGAAAGCTGCAAGC
Source organism: uncultured Bryobacterales bacterium (assembly GCA_937859895.1). GTDB lineage: Bacteria > Acidobacteriota > Terriglobia > Bryobacterales > Bryobacteraceae > Bog-105. The sequence goes on from CALMAV010000207.1 coordinate 8,075, forward strand.
AGGACGCGCTCCGCTCTGGTTACGAGGCGACGTCGAGTGAAGGAGGAACCAGTGGCGTACAGCATAAACGAGAAGGGTGAAATTGTTCTGACGCTTTCGCCGGACGATTACGACCGGCTGCTCATCGCGCTTGGCTATGCAGCTACGGCCGCGGCGAGACAGCGGGATGGATCGCTGACCGTTGAGAAAGTATTCGGTCTTGCCAATCGAATGCTGGCGGGCTCGCCCTCGTACACGCCCTACGAAGTGTCGGAGCGCGAGCGAAATGAGCCTTACGGACCCGTGGTGAAGCAGTGATGTCTAGATACTTCGGCCCTCAAGCACGATTGCCGCGTTCGCCGTCATCATTGCTTCGCGCAGCTTGCGAAGAGCCGCCGTGCGATCCGCGCTTGGCGGGCATTGAGCCATAATCGTCAGCGCCATGTCCTTCGCGCTTTCACGCACATGAGCAATCTGCTCGAGCTGCTCTTGCGTAGCGGCGTGGTGCCCGAAGATGTCATCGACTATGATCCTATCCTTGGCGATTCTGGCCAAGGTGTCTTGCAGATCAGCTGGCATTCCTTTAACTTAGAACGGGCTCACTACCGCGCGAGTGCCCAACCGGCTGGGCTCATCGCTTCCAACTCACGCACGGGAGGCTTGCGCGTGGCCAGACACTCGGCGTGATCGACCTTGCCCTGGCAGTCGCAGCAGCGGAACATCGATTCGTTCTCGCTTGCCATCGGCGTCTCACACACGTGAGCGATGCATACTGTTTTCTTACAATCGGCGCACTCATACGAGCAGTCGGCGCAGAGAATTGTGTTCGAGCACTTGGGATGCTGGCACTCGGGCGCAATCTCGTCCTCGTCGAGCTCCCGACCGCATTTGTAGTTTTCGCAGTGATAGGCCTCGGCCTCATCCCGTGGTTGTGGATAGTCGTTGACGCCCCAGCCCATTAGCGTTTCTCCTCGACGTTCGAAACCCACGCGACCGGAGCCGCGATGCCTGGCAGGCCGAAGCCGCAATCGGCCACCCTATAGAACCACTCCTGCACCAGCTTGCTGGCCGCTTCCGCACTGGCCGCATCGACCGAGTGAAGGTAGACGTGCAACCCAACATTGAAGGGCTTTACCACCGCGTCGAGCGACTGAGCTTTCGTGGTGTTCGCTTCGATTTGTTCCATAACTTATTATGCACAGCGCTGTGCATAAGAGTCAAGCAAATGATTGCAATTGTGAACGCGTGAGGGCACAAGACAATTCCTAAATCCGGATGCTGTAATGGCCGGAGTCATGGAGCGTGCGAAGGAGACGGTTGATATGTTTCTTATCTCTGCGCGTGTCGTCGGGTAAGCATCGCTGCGAGCATGGTGCCGGGAACATGATAAGTAGCATGATGCAGTTGCATGATAAGGATCATGATGCGGCTAGGCAACGCGAAGCGAGCCGGTGAACGGATCAAGTAAGTAATGGTTAAGCCGAGCGCGGCGCGGCGACGTCCTACGACAATAGCCGAATGACAGTCATACCATTTGCTGTTAACGAAACCGAGTACAGTGTGTACATCGGTCTGGACGATCAGGCCTGGGAGCGATTGAAGGCCTACGATCCTGGGGAACTTGTTTTGGAGAAGCTCTCGCAGCCCTGGATCAACATGAAGCTGAAGGGCGTCTTGTTTGGCTATTGCAGTGATTCCGATCTATTGGAATGTCAGCGGATAAGCCAGCAGACCGATGATATACAAGCTGTTTTGAAGTATCTTTCGCGTGGTTGGCGTTTTGAACCCGATGCAGGCGATCATGATGGACCGCCGCTTTCTGTTCGTATCAACCCAACCGACACCAAACATTAAACGCGATGCTAGCGGCCAGGCCGCTACTCGTTGTTGTCGTCCTCTCCGTTTGCTTCCCAGTCGGTCCACTCGACCCACAGACACACCAGCAGCATGGCCAGGGCCAATGCGCCGCCGATCAAAGATACATTCACCTTCAAGCCTCCTGATCTGAATTGCTCTCTGCATGAATGGCGCAATGCAATGCCCGTCAGGGTCGACGCTCCTGTTCGGCCTTCCGCGCGAGCCAGGCCGCTTCGCCTCGCAGCTGATACACGGCTCTGTCTATGCGAGCTACGAGGTCGGAGCGGTACTCAGACGTTCCAGACCTGACGATCTGTGAACGGCACTCTTCCAAAAGCTCTAAAACCGCCTGCAGTTCCGCGAGGTTCACCGTCAGCTTACGCCGCTATCTCGAAGAGCGCTGCCTGGGCCGCATCTTCGATCGTCATCGTATGCTCAACAGTCAACGGCAGGCACAGCTGCTCAGCCAGGTCCGGATGCTGCTCGCGCCATAGCTGGCGCAATACCTCTGGGAAGGCGAACGAGGGTCGCAGCGTGTGGTGGATCCGCGTGTGACAGCCGCGGCGTAGCGTGATCATCTCCCGCATCTGCTTGGACCCACGGCGCCGGTGATGTACGAGGAGGTCTTCGATGGCTCCACAGCATTGGCAGCGTTCGCCATCGCGTTCGAGCACGCGCTCGCGCTGGCCACCGAAGCGCTCCCGGCTCAGTCGTCCGCGTCTCTCGCATGTCGGGCAGACACCGCGGCTATTGACGTGATCGCGACCGCAGGCACACCAGAGAGCTGTCTGAATGAGAAGCATGCCCATCACCGCCGGCTTTGCAGATACGCTGTTGCTTCTGCGTCGCTGACCAATTCGACGAGTCGGGCTGTCTCTCCATTCGCGGTCTGGCAGAAGCTACAGAGGTCGCGCTCAGTCCAGTGGCAGGTAAAGCCCGTGGCTTCATCAACGCAGGCATCGTACTCGGTGCAGCCGCAGCTTCGGCACTCCATCGTCGGTTCCCATCATAAGAAACGCGGTGCCCTTTCTAATGAAGAGCTACCGCGTATCGGTGCAGGTTTCTTAGACAGGAGAGGTACTATTCGAGGCTAGCATCGAAATTTGCGCCGAGCAACTACTGCACTGTTTCAGAGGCGAAGGCAGTATCGCTGTCCGGATGATAGCCAGCCTCCAGCATCTGCCTGACCAGCGGATACTCTCCGCCGTCATCGCCGGTTGCAAGTGCAGCGATAAGAAAATCACAGAAGTCTTTGGCACTTTCTGAAATACCGGTCTTGGCAAATTCTGGATGGCGCATGGCGAGCTGAAGAGTGCCGACAAGCGCATACCCTTTCTCCCGGCCCAACATGATAGGCACGGGCCCGTATATCTGCGCTGCTAAGGCCGCCTGCAACACGGCTTCGTCTTCTTCGTCTCCCGTCACAGATGCCTCAGGCTCCTAATCGAAACACAATTTCTGGCGACTACCTTACCGCATGACCAAGAAACAAACCGCGGATCAAGCATTGGCCGCCATGGTTGACGAGCTCGGTGATCTGGAAGGGGAAACACAGCCCTGGCGCGCGAAGATCGCGCGGGTAGATACATTGCGCGCTGCCGTGCGTGCGGCCTTTCGCGATCGCGATCCAACCAAGAGTTTTCAAGCACGCGGGGAGCGCTGGGAGTGCCTGCTCGGTCCTTCCGGCCATATGTCCATCGTCGATCGCTCAATGCTGTTGAAGCTGATCGGCCCCACGCAGTACGCCCACATCTCCACCGTCTCGTTAAAGGCGATGCAAGCCGAATGCGGAGCTGACGTCCTCGGTGCCGTGGTGTCCACCGAACCCACTGGGCCTCGTTCGCTGTCGGTCATTCCCGTTCGCTCTGCGTAGGCTCTCGCCGTTTGCCAAGAGTTGGCGACTAACTCTTCGAATGGGTGTTTGCGGCTCCGCGGTTGTGACCGACAATGCCCGCGGTGTGCTCCCCTCCTCTGAGCCGGTTCCCTGGTTCGCGCTGCGCGTCCGATCCAACCACGAATTTTCGGTGCGATCGGCGCTGCAGCTGCAAGGCATTCGGGAATTTCTACCTACCTATCGCGAGCGTGTTCGCTGGTCCGATCGCTTCAAGCTGATCGAGCGGCCACTCTTTCCCGGTTATCTGCTGACCCAGCTTGATCCAACGATTGAAGCATCACGCCCGGTGCTGGCCATTGCCGGAGTCGTGCATCTGCTGCCGTCCAATCTGACTCTCTGCCCTGTCCCCAATGCAGAAGTCGAATTGATCCGCCAACTAGTCGATTCCGGCCTGCCGCTTCGTCCGGCTGCCTTTGCGCTTGGCAATCGCGTGACGGTGGTCTCAGGCGCCCTGCAAGGCGTAAGCGGCGTCATTGCCCGCGTAAAGGGCGAGACTCAGTTTGTGGTTTCGGTAGAAATGTTTGGACGCGCCGTGTCCGTGGACCTGGATGAGGAGAGCCTCCGGTCATGCCGGTAAAGCGTCGAACACTCGCCAAGAAACCCGCTTTCCTGGCCGCCTACGTTCGCACTGCATCAATCAGCAAAGCAGCCAAAGCAGCCAAGATCGAACGCGGGCTCCACTATCGCTGGCTGGCTGATGACCCTGAGTACGCCGCCTCCTTCGAGAA
>CALMAV010000208.1:0-1793 GCA_937859895.1 uncultured Bryobacterales bacterium
GAAGTAATGGTACGTGATATAGCTAAGGAGAAACAGCGCAGAGAAGACAGTAGCGCTGATCATGAACCGCATGTGAGTCAGACGGTTGCCACGCCGAATATTCACGTAGCCGAATACCAGGCAAATGGCGCTAAGTGAATTAAAGAAAGCGTTGGCAGCAGGCAGATACAACACCCATGCCGGAGCAGCCACTTTGCCCTTAAAGTAGATCAGCCAGACCAGAAAGGCAGCTATGGCGACGCTGAGTGCAATGATGACCGGAACCGGCTTACGGGCGAGTTCTCCCGAGTTGCTGAGGGCCGGTGCGGTTTGGGACATACTTCATCGTAAACAGATCCTGTGAAGCGGTTGCTCAGCGACGTCCGGAAGATACTCCCCAAGTGCTTGGCCGGTCACCGGATGCACCAGGTCTGGCGCGATCTCCAGCAGTGGCTCCAACACAAAGCGGCGTACGGTCAGACGCGGATGAGGAATCGTGAGGCCCGGGGTATCCACTATCAGTGACCCGTAGAGCAAAATGTCGATGTCGATCGATCGGGGTCCGCGGGCAATGCTGATACTCCGGTCGCGCCCACCCGCCCGCTCGATGTCTTGCAATACACTCAGCAGTTCCGTAGGTGACAATCTGGTTGTGATTGCAGCAGCCATATTCAGGAACCAGGGTTGATCGGTGACGTCCTGTGGTGCGGTCTCGTAGAAGTCTGAAGAGCGAATCAGATCTATCTGCGAGTGACGTGTCAGGGACTGCAGAGCAGCCAACAACCGTCCTTGGCGATCACCCAGATTGCTTCCCAGTGAAAGATAGGTTAGATCGCTTGGCAGGTTCTTCTTCCTGAGGGATACCCGTGGTAGCATGACGCCCAGATGGCAATTATTGAGCTGAGCACGGGAGCAGCGTTTCCCCAGGATAGCGTTCTTAGAGTGGTGCGTTTTCGTGAAAAGGTAGAGCCTGCAGAGCCGACTGCCGTTGGAGTGGGCTCACCCGAAGGGGAGACCGAACGGGAGGTTCTTCTTATTGAGATGAAGAGTGGTCCCGCCGAGCGGGTTATCGGCGAACATGCAGCAATCGACGCAGCTAAGTTAAAGGGTCTGGGCTTCTCAATAGGGGAGGAGTAGAGCTCGTCAATATAACGAGGCCTGACCTGCAAATCGGGGCCGACGAGAGATCCCGAAGTAGTCAAAGGCGCGCTCGGTAGCCATTCTTCCTCGCGGCGTGCGGTCAAGGAATCCGAGCTGTATTAGATACGGCTCGTAGACCTCTTCGATCGTGTCAGCCTGCTCATCGATCGATGCGGCTATCGTGTTGAGTCCCACAGGACCACCGCCGTGCCGCTCAGCGATGGTAAACATGATTTTCTGGTCAACCTCGTCGAGCCCGTATCGATCCACCTTCAGCAAATCAAGAGCAGCCTGCGCAACCTCCAGATCAATCCGCCCATCCGCTCTGACCTGCGCGTAATCTCGCACTCGCCGCAGCAGCCGATTGGAAATGCGCGGAGTTCCCCGACCACGTCTGGCAACCTCGCGTGCGGCATCCGGCGTAATCTCAATTTCCAGTAAGCTTGCCGACCGCTCCACAATCCTCGCCAGCGTTACTTCGTCGTATGGATCGAGCCGAAGCACAATCCCGAATCGCCCGCGCAGTGGCGCACTGAGCAGGCCTTGGCGCGTGGTAGCTCCGACGGCTGTAAACTTGGGGAGCGAGATGGAGTGAGTTCGCGCGCCAGGGCCGCTGCCGATCAGAATATCGAGCCGGAAATCCTCCAGCGCAGAGTACAGAATCTCCTCAATAT
>CALMAV010000208.1:1803-2367 GCA_937859895.1 uncultured Bryobacterales bacterium
CAATCGATGAATCTCATCGATGAAGAACACCTGTCCTACTCGAACATTGCTCAGGATGCCCGTCAAATCCAGCTTCTTCTGCAGAATCGGCCCTGCTGTCTGGTCCATGTGCGCCGACAATTCACGGGCAATGATGCCGGCCAGAGTGGTCTTGCCTAAACCAGGCGGCCCGCAAAGTAGCACATGGTCCATGGCCTCGCCCCGCCGCTTAGCGGCCTCTATGGCGATGGCAAGCTGTTCACGCACATGCGGCTGCCCGGCAAAATCTTCCAGACTAGTGGGCCGCAACGCCGCGTCGATCTGACGCTCATCATCCTGTAATCCGGGAGAGACCGTAGTGTCTGCGCGCATGTCAATTCCAGTCTAAGCTCCCATCACGACTACAACGCGGCACTGACGACAGTAACGATGTGCTGCACTCCCCACTAACATCCTGATGTCGTCTACTTACCGATCACAACGTAGGGCAGAAAATTTCAAGGAAGCTGCTTGTCACTCAAACAGTTTTGTTTCTAGCTTTTTAAGCAATTTTACAACTGCGATGGCCTCCCGCCTGATTCGCTC
>CALMAV010000208.1:2377-6897 GCA_937859895.1 uncultured Bryobacterales bacterium
CGCTCCGTACAGTCTTAACGCGAATCCTCCTACAGTCAGATTTGAGTCGCGGGAGCAACATAAGTGCACATCGCGGAAGTGGTGTCGCTGAGAAGATACGCGCGACCGAACCACTACCAATGCACTCGATTGGGTTCCGCGAGCTCGCATGGTGCTCGAGCATTGCAGGGAGATTATCTTGGCCGTTATCACAAATTCACAACACCAATTCGTAGCTTCTTCCTATGTCTAACTCTTTTCCCTCCCGGAAGCGCCGGTTCCCGTCTGGCTTGACGGCTGAGCTCTCCGTCCAAGTAGCCGCGACTGTCAGTCTAACGATTGGTATTGGAGGACTAATCGCTTCCGCCCTGGGATGGACTGCTCCTCTTCAGGGCTTCGTCGGTGCTCCCGTCATGATTTGTGACACCGCTCTAGCACTTGCCCTGTGCGGTTACGGTCTTCTGCAAGCGCTTTGCAGAAACCGGATTGCCTGCTGCATTGCGGGAACCGCAGTTAGCGGTCTGGGCGCCGTCCATCTGTTCAGCCACCGGGCGCTGCTTCCCTTGTCATTCTCTTCCTCAAAAACCAACCTGATGGCGCTGACCGGCGGCGTTGAGCCTCAAATGGCGCCGACAACACAAGTTGTCTTCATCCTCTTCGGAGCTGCGCTGCTACTTCTGTCCTATCGCTTGCCACGACAGCCGCAACTTTGGATTGTTGCGTTCATTGGGAGCTTCATCGCCAGCAGCGGTTGCCTCGGTCTTCTGGCTCTGCTTGCCGGTCTGGGCATTGACGGCTGGTGGAGCACCCTCCTTTTTAAACAGTCCTTGCCTGCGGCGATCGGAGCGTGTGTGCTTGGTACCGCCCTTTGTTGCCTCTTTTGGACTCATGTTCGCTTACGACACCGTTCGGTAGCCATTGCCATTGCCACCCTAAGCCTTACTGGCATGCTGCTGATCTTTGCCGGCGCCGATACGGCAGTTGTCCTCAGTGCTCATGCAGTCATGCAATCGCGCACTGCCATTGCCGAAACCTTCCGGAAAATCAAAAATATTCAGACATTGGTGGAAGCTGTCCGAAGCTCGGAGACCGGACAGCGTGGCTTTCTGCTTACAGCCAAACCCATTTATCTCCGAAGCTATAACAGCGACGTTGCTGCCATCCGCTCATCCCTGGTCCAACTAGCGTCATATCCGCACCTGACCGAGCTTGTTCAGCAGAAAATGATAGAGCTCGAAGACACTATCCGGATGGAGAGATCCGGTCGACATGAAGATGCCATTCGGCTCATCAAAACGGATCAAGGGTTGGTTCTGATGGAAGCAATCGAGAGAGAAGCTTCTGCAAAGATTCGCTTGCTTCACCTGGAGTTAGACGACCGCAATGAGGAAGGCCGATTATCGCTAAGTCTGGTTCAGAAAACAGTCGTGCTGTCCTACGTTGCTGCCTCTCTGCTTACGGCGCTGGCTCTGTTCCTGGTCGGCAAGGAGCTTCGGCGCAATTCGCAGCAGCAGAAAGCGTTGCGCGAAAACGAATTCAGCCTGGAACGGCGGGTTCGGGAACGAACCGAAGAACTCACCGTTGAAGTTGCACACCGGCGCGGGACCGAAGAGCAGCTACGGGAATCAGAATTGCGGTTCCGAAGCGCGCTGGCTTCCTCCAAGGTTGCTACCTGGACCTGGACGCCTGCTGACGATTTGGTGCTCTGGGCTGGTCCGGTTCGACAGATCTTTGCCTGCGACCCGTTACAGCTCAGTAGCTATGCTGCTTTTCGTGCCCTGATTCATCCGGATGATCGCGACCGCATCGATGAGGCCCTCACAATCGGAAACGGCTACGATGCGGAATTTCGCATCATTCGTCCCGACGGGCAAATACGATGGCTGGCCGGACGAGGTGATGCGGTACTAGAGGACTCAGAAATCGTTCTCTTGACCGGCGTTAACTTCGATATCACTGATCGCAAGTTGGCCGAGGAAGCCTGCAAGCGAAGTGAAAGCACCCTGCGTGAACAGGACCGCCAACTTGCCATGGTCTTCGACAGCGGCTCCATTGGAAACTGGTCGTACGATATCGGCCAGAACATGGTAGTAGCCCACCCCACCGTTTGGCGTCTTTACGGAGCTGACCCGCAGACCGGCGCGCCCTGGTCCTGGTTTGCCAAGCGGCATCATGCGGATGATCACGCCAAAATCGTAGCTGCCTTCCGCTCTGCTTTGCGCGGTACGTCAAATCCAGATGTCGAGTTTCGTGCCGTCTGGCCGGATGGCTCCCTTCGCTGGCTATCGTGTCGAGGCAATGTGACGTTTAATGACGTGGGTATCCCGGTTCAGGTCAGCGGTCTCGTTATCGACATGACCGAGCGCAAAGTGAATGAGCTGGAACTCAAGCGCCGGGAAGAAAATTTTCGCAATCTGGCCAACGCCATGCCTCAGATCGTCTGGACTGCCCGCCCGGATGGCGCTATCGACGCCTGCAACGATCGCTGGTATAACTTTGTCGGTCGTAGGCGAGAAGAGATCGGCAACGAAGCCTTCCAATCGATGCTGCATCCTGACGATGTATCACCTGCATCTTCCTGTTGGGCCGAGTCGATACAAACCGGCAAGCCATTTGAGACTGAGCTTCGCTTTTGGGACCGAATCCATAACAGTTATCGTTGGTTCCTGGGCCGGGCCATACCCAACCGTGACGTGCACGGGAAGATCGTCAACTGGTTCGGTACCTGCACCGACATACATCAGCAAAAGGCAGCTGAGGAGATCCTGGAAGCCGAAGTGGAAAGCCGCACTAAAGATCTGCGCCAACTGCTCTTAGAAAAGGAAACTTTACTCAAGGAGTTACACCACCGCGTGAAGAATAATCTGCAGGTGATTTCGAGCCTGCTCCGAATGCAAAGCGAACTGGTTCCGGAGGGTCCGGCACGAACCGCCCTTTGTGAGAGCCGTCAGCGCGTTTTCTCCATGGCCCTTATCCACGAACGGCTCTACGTAAACGAGCAAGTAAGCGAGCTCGACTTCGGCCCTTACGCGAATACGCTGGTAAGCGAACTGGTTTACTCGTACTCGCGCTCAGCTAAAATCAGCGCCCGAGTTAACGTCTCCTCTATCCGGCTGAGTATCGACCAGGCCATTCCGTGCGGCCTGATTTTGAACGAACTGGTCACTAATGCAATGAAATACGCTTACCCGGATGACCGTACTGGAGAGATTAAGGTCGACTTCAGCGAATCTGCGCCAAATCGTCTCTGCCTCACAGTCTCCGACAACGGTATCGGTCTGCCCCTTGACTTCAACTGGAAAAAGTCGAAGTCGTTAGGGATGTCCATTGTTGACATATTGGCTAATCAGCTAGAGGGTACCTTTTCTGTTCAGTCCAATGCCGGTGCTATATTCACCGTCGATTTCCCGAGACGTCAAGAAGAGGACAGCCTCGCCGCGTGAAGTTTCCTTCCGATGCCATGCGAGGATAACGGCATGATTGATGGGGAGTTAGAGCAGCTGCGCTATCCCGCTGGGCGTTTCGAACTGCCCGCGGAGATCTCGCAGAGTCGAATAGAACTTTGGATTACCGAACTCGAGGGGTTGCCAGGCCGCTTGCGTGAATCGACAGAACGGCTCAACAAACAGCAGCTCGACACCCCTTACCGTCCGGGAGGCTGGACCATTCGGCAGGTTGTTCATCACCTACCCGACAGCCATCTGAACAGCTATACGCGATTCCGTCTTGCGCTTACCGAGGATGCGCCCACTATTCGCCCTTATCATGAAGAACTCTGGGGGGAGTTGCCGGACGCCAAGCATGGTCTCATCGAGCCTTCACTGGCGCTGCTGGAAGCGCTCCATACGCGATGGACACCACTGCTCCGATCCATGACCGACGAGCAGTTTGCGCGCACATATATCCATCCCGAATCCGGTAGCGTCCACCTCCATATCGCGCTCGGCCAGTACGCTTGGCACGGGCGCCATCATTTAGCCCAAATCGAAGCTCTACGGCGTCGCATGGGTTGGTAAATGGTTCCTTCCCGGACGTTTGCTCCGGCTGCGAGCCGGTCGCTGCTTCTGCGTATCCAGATTGAAAGCGCTAATCACCAGCGCTAGATGCGAGAAAGCCTGCGGAAAGTTACCCAGCTGTCGCTTCTCAACCGGATCATACTCTTCCGACAGCAGGCCCACGTCGTTCGCCAGAGTCAGCAGATGTTCAAACAACACGCGCGCCTCTTCATGCCTGCCCTGCAGAACGTAGTTATCCACCAACCAGAAGCTGCAAGCCAGAAACGCGCCCTCGCTACCCGGCAGCCCGTCAACGGCACTCCTGGTGTCATAGCGGGCAACCAGGCCGTTGTGCATCAGGTTCTTCTCAATGGCGGCAACTGTCCCTTGTATCCGCGGGTCGTCTGCCGGTAAAAACCCGACTATCGGCAGCATCAACAGGCTCGCATCCAGCTGCTTGCTCCCGTAATATTGGACAAATGAATTCAACTCGAGGCTGAAGCCAAACCGGCAGATCTCGTCATGAATGTCGGCTCGCAAGCGAAT
>CALMAV010000208.1:6907-15181 GCA_937859895.1 uncultured Bryobacterales bacterium
GTTCCAGGGGGCCATCCTCTCCGAATTCCTGAATCGTTCGAATAGCGCGGTCTACCCCAACCCAAGCCATTACTTTCGAATGGACAAAGTGCCGTCGCGGCCCTCGAATCTCCCAGATGCCGTCATCAGGCTGTGACCAGATCTTCTCCAACTGCGTCACCAGGGCCCGCTCCAGATTCCAGGCCGCCTCCAGCTTCTCCAACCCGCGGCAGCGCGCCTGATACAGCGCATCCAGCACTTCTCCATAGACGTCCAGCTGTAACTGGTTATGTGCCGCATTTCCAATGTGAACCGGTTTCGAGCCTTCGTACCCGGGCAGTTCTGGCAGTTCAAACTCAGTTAAACGGCGCTCGCCGGCCACCCCGTACATGATCTGCATCTGGTCCGGGCTACCTGCAATGGCCCGCACCAGCCAGTCTCGCCATGCCTTCGCTTCATCCATGAAGCCGGTTTCCATCAAGGCGAACAGGGTGAATGTCGAGTCGCGCAGCCAGCAGTAGCGGTAGTCCCAGTTGCGTGGGCCTCCTATCTCTTCGGGTAGGGAAGTGGTCGCTGCTGCCACAATGCCGCCTGTCCGATGGTGCGTCAGTGCCTTCAACGTCAGCAGTGACCGCAACACAATCTCCGCATACGGACCGGTTGGCGTATGCCTGGCCGCCCACCTCTCCCAAGAGCGCGTGACATTGTCCAGCACATGTCCCGGATCGATTGGCGCTGGAGGTGGAGAGTATGAGTAACACCACGTCAGAACAAAAGCAAGTTCTTCACCTTCGCCAACCTCGAAACCACCCCGTGTGCTCATCTCTTCTCCATGCAGCTCCACAGGAGAAGTCAGAATCATCTTGTCGGGACCAGCTACAAATTGCCACGTGCCGTTCCCCAGACGCGTCACCCACGGAACGTCTGAGCCGTAACCGAAGCGCACTAACAGCTCGGTCATCATCGGTACGCGTCCCTTAACGCCTCGTACGATCCGGATAATGTCCTGGCTCTCGCTTCGCCGATCCATGCAGTCGATCAGCAGCACCGTACCTTCGGACGTGGTTAACTCCGTTTCCAGCACCAGCGTCCCTTCTCGATACCGGCGCTTCACTTCCGGACGTTCCCCGCGCGTGCTGATGATCCACCGTCCGTTCTGTTTAGAGCCGAGCAGCGAGGCAAAACAAGCCGCATCATCAAAGCGCGGGAAGCACAACCAGTCAATTGAACCGTTTCTTCCTACCAGGGCTGCCGTAGCATTGTTGCCGATCAGCGCGTAATCTTCAATCCGTTGTGCCATGACTAATTCTTCCCGAAGTCCAGAACTACCTTGATATCATCGCTATGCCGCTCCAGTGCTTTCTTCCAGTCGTTCAGCGACTCTTTTCGAGTAATCAAGCGGCTCAGCCAGTTCCTGTCAGCCTTGCGAAGTGCTTCTTCGGCCAGCTGCCAGTGGTTATGGTTGGCATTGACACTGCCAAAAATTACGCTATTTTCCAAGACCAGCGTACGGTTAATATTTCCAATATCAAGCGTTACATTCTGGTTGTGTGAAGACACGCCCGCCAGGCAGAGAATACCGTCGTTCCCCAGTTGCTCAATCGTCTCTACAATCACCGAAGCCACCCCCGTGCATTCGATAATAATGTCCGGGCAGAGCTTAATGTCTTTTACTGGACCGGTGTGATAAGTGGCGCCCAGGTCTTCCACTAGCTTTGGTTTCGGACCGTCCTGCACCCGATCCAGAACGTGCACCTCCAGCCCACGCTGCACCCCGAGCAGGGCGGCTAGTAACCCAATGGGACCGGCACCAGTCACCAGGACTGTTTTCGGCTTCCAGACTGCTCGCCTGCCAATTCGCTCGATGTGGTCCCAAGCCTTAGCAACCACACTGGTGGGTTCGGTCAGCACGCCTACATCTCGCAAATTGGAGTCAAGTTTAACGGCAAATGCAGGGTCCGTGCGCCAGCGCTCTGAGGCGAAGCCGTTGATTTCCTTGATGCCGCGTTCGGTATAGCGATTGTTGCGGCACATATCGAACTCGCCCGCGCCACAAGCTACGCAAGGCACCGGGTCCGGATGGCGCACCAGCCCTACCACCAGATCGCCCTTCGAAAAGCCACTGCCCTCCGGCGCTTCTTGCACCGTGCCGAGCGATTCATGCCCGATAATCAGGTGATCTTTCCCGGGCGGTGCCCAGCCATACTCGGCAGAGATTAATTCGAAGTCGGTTCCGCACAGGCCTAATTCCAACGCCTGTACCAGCAAGCTTCCTTCCAGTGGCGCCGGTTCGGCAACCTCCAGCACGGCAGCGGAGTCGGCTTTGCCAGGAGCAATCGTAAGTGCTTTCATGAATGTTGTAAGGGAGCTTCCAGATTCTAGATGAGGGTCAGCCGATTAGGTGACAACACTTGCGGGACTTAGGGCTGCTGCCGTGATGTGCTGAAAGCCACATCGGATGCCCCGACCTGCACTGCAAATCGATAAACTGATGAACATGATTGCTGTAGAAGCGGCGCTAGAAATTCCCCGAAAGAAATGGACTCGCAAAGAAGCCCATATTCTTGCAGACTTGGGTTTCCCGAATGCTTCCAAGCTCGAACTGGTAGACGGGGAACTTATTGATCGCATGGGTAAGAAGCATCCGCATGTTCTATGGCAAACCCTGATAGTGGCATGGCTGCGGGCCAAGTTTGGAAACGAGTATGTCCAGACGGAGTCTCCAATCGATGTATCGACTGAGGACAATGAACGAAGCGAACCAGAGCCTGATCTGTTAGTAACCTCTAGATCGGTGCGCGACTACACGGGAAATGCACCCCCGAAGGAACTTAAGCTAGTGGTCGAGATTTCCGACTCTACCTTAAGCTTTGACCTTCAGCGGAAAGCCGGGTTGTATGCAAGGGCTGAAATCGTAGAGTATTGGGTAGTCGATATTAACAACAGCCAAGTGCATGTGCATCGCGAACCCGCGAATGGCGTCTACACCAGTGTCACCAAATATAGCTTCAGCGAAGAGATCATCCCACTTGCCGCGCCTGACTCTATCTTCTGTGCCAATCGCCTTTAAGAACACACAGATTGACTTTGCAGCGTTGATAACGTTTGCCCCACGTCAAACCAAAACGGCGGATCAAATTTCAGGAAGATCCTCTGTCCAGACTCGACGAGATCTTTTGATGCTAGTATCTTTCAGTATTTCCAATACCTGAATCCGTCTGGCGATCCTTCCTTTCCCGCTGAAGCTTGCCGGGCCGATCAGGCTAATTGTTACGACGAGCCGTTTCTGTCGGACCTCTACTCCTCATACCTTCCTGAAGACCCAACAACCCGCAAGCTGTCTATCCCTGGGGACTACGTTTGTCAGCATCGTGGCCCGAGTCTTGTTTTCCTCAGGCGGTGCCCTGGCCGCACCTGAGATTGCCGTCCCAGTAGGGGCCATCTTGTTGATCCTAAATGTAGGACAGTGGATTGCATGCGGATAGATGAAGCCTCTCGCACGACAGCAAGTTGGTTTAGAAGAGCTCTCTTACTAACCAGCTTGCTCGAGTTGCTGCTGGCCGTAGCCGCCGTGAAAACGTTTAGTCATCCAGCCATCACGGGCTTCTACATCGTCAGTGGTCTCGCAGTCGCCCTTATGCTCCTTCACGCGCGGAAACAAAATACTCGTGAAAGTTATTCCTAGCTGAGCACAATCGGATTCGCCGTGTTCATAGTTGCCACTGTCATATGCCTCCTTTGGACGCCGTAAAGAGGCAGGGAACATTCAACGGCTTTTCCCAACGCATCTTGGAGCAACTCAGGCGGGGACATGTTGTCAGCCTAATGGGGACGTGTTTCCGAATGCCATTTGGTCACCTCCCAATTGTCCTTGCTGCCTGGTGAGGACTTCCATGGCGCAAGTTCCATCCGAAGAAGTCGGCTCAAACTGTATACATATGGTTCGTACAGCAGTCGCAGTTCGCTCAGACGGGTCCATGCCTCGCCTTCATCGCGCAACTCCAATCCGTGTTCTCGGAGACCCTCGCAGATGGCGACGAACGTGTCCTTAGATAGCCGCTCAGGACTAGTACTTGCCGGTTTGCGATAGAACACCTGCGCAATATCAACGATGGCATGACGGCCCATTGCAAACGTAAGGTGTGCCTGGGAGACCCGCCTGTCTCTCAAGCAGGCCATGGAGAACGCACAAGTATCCAAGACGGTTGTAGTCGCTGCTATCCACGACTGATTGGTGTGTTGCGAGCGAAAGTAGCACAACACCGGGTAAGAAGTCTGGCTTTCCATGATTTCGGCAAACCAATGCTCCCAGCGCTCCATCAGGGCTTCCAGCTTTTCGGCACGGCCAGCTCGAGTTACTCGATATAGAAGTTCGCCCGCGGATGCCGGCGATCCGGCGCGCGCGTCTA
The DNA here is from genome assembly GCA_937859895.1 of uncultured Bryobacterales bacterium. Lineage (GTDB taxonomy): Bacteria > Acidobacteriota > Terriglobia > Bryobacterales > Bryobacteraceae > Bog-105. The sequence continues at coordinate 11,296 of CALMAV010000208.1, forward strand.
GGAGAGCAATCTCCACCTCGCGTCGCGAGAAGGCTTGGTACAAAGTGGGAAGATAGCTAACCACCAAGCCAAACAAGCCCAGGCCGATGGCCGCTTCCGACACCATGCTGAGGCGGGCAAGGTGGGAGCGCGGCGTTACGTCTCCTAATCCCAAAGTGGTCAGAGTGGTTCCACTTACATACAGGTCTGCGAAGAAGCTAGGCATCTCTCCGGCAGGTAGCCGGAATGGCAGGCGAGTGGACCAGTTGATCAGCGCGAAGGCAAACACCAGCGTCGCTCCCCAAACAGCAAACAAAGCAATCAACGAGAGAGGACCGAAAATGGCCAGAAAGGACGACCTCTTTCGTGCACCCTTGATTCCGTCTGACAGGTAGCAGAAGACACGCCAGCATGTCAGGTAGAAGAGCCGGGTAAACCGAAGTCTCCGCTCAATCTTGCGTGGCAAGACAATAGTCTCAAAAACCTCCCACAGCACGGAGATAGCAAGAAAGATGGCCGCGGCTAAGGTGAAAGCATGCATGAAGAGTAAGTATGAACTCTCCTATCTGGCGCTGCGGATAACGGGAGCAAGCACCGCTCATCAGGCTTTCTGACCGTTCGAAACAATGATCTTATTAGGCTTCAGCAATCGCTGAACAATCGATACGTGAGAACGAAACAAATAAAGTATTGGGCCTGCCAGATTGCCGGCTGGGGTGCGTACAGCATGGTGGGCCTTAGCGTCGCAGTGCTCGAAACGGGCTGGCGGCTCAGCATCTTATTTAGCCACTTGTTTTTCTTTGGATACAGCATCGGACTGAGCCACCTGCTTCGTCGCGCCATTCGCAGCCGCCGTGAGAGAGACGGCGACCGTTGCTGGTTCGTGCGGCTGGCTGACATATTCCTGTTTGAGTCAGAGGGAAACTACACGCGGCTGCACTTTGGAAGAGAGCGTCCACATCCCGCGTTCGCTTATAGCCCTAGAGGAGCGACTCGATCCCGCCACCTTCTTCCGAGCAGGTCGTCGACACATCATCACCCTGAAATGGGTGGAGCGGGTCGAGCCGAACGTGAATGGCAAGTTGCTGGTACACCTGCGCGGAGGAGCAGCGGTGGAACTGTCCGGCCGCCAATCTACCCGATTCAGAGAAGCCCTGAGCCTGTGACAAACAAATCTGGTTTGAGAGGCTGCCGTGCCTTCATTTACTCCCTTTGAAGGTGTAATTCGCAGAGTGACAAAGCTATTTCAAAACAAAGGAAAGCAATCCGAGCGTGGTGCGACCCTGATTACCTTTACGTTCGTCTCCTTTTTCCTGGTCATTCCCGTTATAGGATTGGCTATCGATGGAGCAATCGTGATGTGGGAGAAAGCCCGCCTGTCAGCCTCGGTAGATGCCGCAGCACTGGCCGCTGGTAGAGGTTTGAGCGTTGGCTCAGATATCCCAACCGCCATAATTGCAGCAAAAAGAACTGCTAGAGATTACTTCAAAGCAAATTTTCAGCCAGGAACGATGGGTACGGTAGCAAATTTATCGGATCCTGGGGTGCCTCCACCAGTAGCGGGACTTTGGACCATTGATGTCGATGCAACGTCAACGGTTCCGTTGTATTTCACTCGTTTATTAGGGTTTAACCAAGCTACGATTTCTGCTCATGCTGAAACAACGCGGAGGAATGTCAACATTATGGTAGTTCTGGACCGCTCGGCATCACTTGTAATCTTTAGCTCAAGTGCCTGTTCCTCATTGAAAGCCTCTGCCCAAAACTTTACCAACATGTTCGTAGGAGGTCAGGATGTTTTGGGACTTATCACCTTCCAGACTGTTGCAAACGTAGATTTCACGCCGGGGACAGACTTTAAGTCAAGGACACCCAACATGTCCCAGGTTATTGGCCAACTAAATTGTTCAGGTTACACAAACACGGTCTCTGCTCTAAAGCTCGCATACGATCAGATTACTAAGGTTATTAACCAACCATTAGCGCTCAACGTAATCGTGTTTTTCTCGGATGGCAAACCGGATGCTATTACTGCCGACTTCCTTGCCAAGCAGAAGGATAGCCGTGATGACGTACCATATCCGTTCAATACATTACCTAACTCTCCTGCAAGTAACTGCAGAACAGGAGTGACCCCAATGCGAGGGGTTCTGGTGGCAATGGATGAGTTTACAGATCCAACAGGTCCGACGCTAGGAGTTATTCCTGCTCCTGACCCAACCTGCTATACGTGCGGACCGCCCATCAGTTCGCTTGGCGATGGTCTTTGGGGTCTCCTGCCAAAGCCGATTAGCTCGTCTCTCGCGCCAGGTTGTACCTTTTCCGACCCGAACGCGAGCTCGACCATGCAATATAGCCCGCAGTTATACTGCACAGGATCCTCGTGTGACGTCCGAAAGGACATACAAGCTATTCCAAAGGCTGATATTTTTGGCAACAGCACCAGCACAAGCTACCGCCCATTAACAGTGGCAAACTTTGGGCTGTTTCCTAACAATCATTACAGCACTGACGGGTTTATTCGTCCAGATACTCCAGCGGGTGTTGTGAATGCTGCCCTGAACGCAGCTTTCGAACAAGTAAAAACGATACGGCGTGACAATTACAAAATAACTATCTATAGTATCGGCCTTGGTGGCTATTCGGGGCAGCAGTATATTGACACAGGATTTATGCAAGACGTCGCCAACGATCCGAATGCCCCGAATTATGACCCATCCAGTCCTAGCGGGCAATATATCTATGCTCCTTCCGCAAGCCAACTGTCCTCTGCTTTTCAGCAGATCGCATCGCAGGTCCTTAGAATTTCACACTGAAAGCAGTTAAAAGTAATTACGTGCACTGGCCGTAGGATTGCTGAACTGACTCCAGTAAACCGGCTGCATACCCTTTGCCATCGCTTCGGCCACATACGACACCTGACTAGAGTTAGGCATGGTGATGCCGCTAATTGAGTTGAAGTTGCTGGCAACTGCACTGGGATCGGTTAGGTAGTTTTGTTGAGTAATGCCGCCTGAACTATCCCTGATGCTGGATGCTGGAGTACCAAAAGCACTTACAAAGGTAATGCCGGAAACACTTCCAATAGTTAGTTGGCGGGTGAACACATACTTATTTCGGTTCAAACAGTTGTTCTGGACATTTGCAGCTTGGCAATCAGAGTCGGTCACAAACGTGATGGTCGACAGGACAATCACGCCATTTCCAGAGGAGTCGAGGCTAATATCGCCGGAGATACTGTTCAAAATGGCCTGAGCAGGAGGCTGAGAGAAATCAGTCCCTGAGGCATACATATGTCCAGCATCGCGACAGAGTTGTGTGACTTGTATTGCTCTGATCAAATCGAAGCCAAAGACGCACGTCCCGAGGAATAGCGGAAGCCAAAAAATGCTAAAGCAGAGTACAAATTCAACCATCGCACTTCCGCGTTCATGTCGCACCAGCTTTCGCGGGTTTATCATCTGCTCGTTGCGCAATTCTGATTTGGCTCCACGATATCCGCCGAGCGAGCTGCTAGGATTAACGGTGACTTGCTCCGTAGGACCGGCGCGAACGGAACGACCGGTATGCCTGAAACCACAACTTTCACAATATTGCCTGAGCAATTACTCCCAGCATTGAACAACTCTTGCGCAGGGTTAGTAGGCGAGTAGTAATGGACTGACACCGGGCCATTGACACTGCTGTCCTTAATAAATCCAAAACTGTATTGTTTGACCGTTTGACGGACAGCGGCATCAGTCTTGCTGGTAATGGCAAACCGGACACCTTCGCGAACGCCCTCGTTTAGGCAAGCCCAGGCAAAGATGACCCAGGCGATATCCAGGGTCAGCATGAGGAACCCGAACATCGGCAGCAGAATCAAGGCATACTCGACAAGTGAACTCCCGCGTTCTTTGCCCCGCCG
>CALMAV010000208.1:15191-17152 GCA_937859895.1 uncultured Bryobacterales bacterium
CTCTTGCTTCTGCTCCGACCATCAAGACTAATCCCAGATAAGGAGTTCACTGCACGCGAGTTTCGTCGCATAGAATCTGGGCCAAGACCGCATCGAGTACTGTTGCCCCGAAAGGTGCTAAGACTGCTGTTCTAGGTTCGTGATCCTGGTCTCATGAACGCGAACAATTCCGGCCAACTGTCCGATTACCGTAACCAAAGTGTCAATCTGCTGATTGGTCTGCTTCTGAGCCGCGGCAATTGCATCTACTTTGTCGCCCAAACGATCTACTTTGTCACCCAAGCTCGCCAGATTAGAATGCAGCGATTCAGTCGATTGCAGCAGAAACTCAATTCGCTCATCTACTGTCATTGGTAAACGCTATTTTACCGCTACTGGCCATCTTTATCGGGCCAGCTTGTTCCCAAGACCCTCCGAGTAGTACTCACCCACAAAACAGGAGACAACCCCGTCTCCCGTCTACCATTGAATTAGAATGCAAGCTCTTGTGAAACGGGATCGGGCCCCGGGATTGGCGCTGGAGGACGTCCCGGAACCCTCCGTTGGTATTAACGATGTGCTGATCCGTGTCACCCACACCGGCATCTGCGGTACCGACCTGCACATCTATGAATGGGATGAGTGGGCCCAATCCACTATTCCAGTACCTATGGTGGTCGGGCATGAGTTTGTCGGAGAAATCGTGGAGGTTGGCTCTAATGTCAACGACTTCCATCCGGGTGAAGTGGTCAGTGGCGAGGGGCACGTCACCTGCGGTCGATGTCGCAACTGTCTGGCGGGCCGCCGCCACCTGTGCGCCCATACCCAAGGCGTTGGGGTGAATCGGCCGGGCGCTTTCGCCCAGTATATTTGCCTTCCCATGACCAACATCTGGCGGCATGATCCCGGTATTGATCGCGAAGTGGCCGCCATCTTCGATCCGTTTGGTAATGCTGTTCATACAGCCCTGTCGTTCCCGGTGCTGGGCGAAGATGTTCTCATTACCGGTGCCGGTCCCATCGGTCTGATGGCCATTCCGGTCGTCCGACACGCCGGGGCTCGCCACATTGCAGTCACTGACCTTAATCCGTACCGGCTCGATCTGGCGCGCAAACTCGGGGCCACCGTTGCGATTAACCCTGTCGAAACACCAGTTTCTGAGGTCCAGAAACAGCTGGGAATGCAGGAAGGCTTCGACGTGGGGCTCGAAATGTCCGGAACCTCAGCCGCCTTTCGCGAAATGATCAGCAACATGAGCCACGGAGCCAAAGTCGCAATGCTGGGGATCCCTACCCGCGACATGGCAATCGATTGGCGTCAGGTAATTTTCAACATGCTGACCATCAAAGGCATCTATGGGCGCGAGATGTATGAGACCTGGTACAAGATGACGGTCATGCTGGAATCGGGGCTGGACATCCGGTCGGTGATCACTCACCGGTTCTCCTATCGGGAATACGAAAAGGGCTTTGAGGTAATGCGGTCGGGCAAATCGGGCAAAGTGATTCTGCGATGGAGCGAAGACTAGTGCTCGGCGGCTTGCCATGAGAACCAGTATCTTCGACATCTTCAAGGTCGGTATCGGACCGTCGAGTTCGCATACCGTCGGACCGATGCGAGCCGCAAATCGGTTCGTTTCCCAATTGGAGAGCGCCCGAGTTGCAGGCCGGACAGAGCGCGTTGCCGCCGAACTCTACGGCTCACTGGCCCTGACCGGCATTGGTCACGGAACCGACCGTGCGGTGCTGCTCGGCTTAAGCGGTGAAACGGCCGAGAACGTCGCGATTCATCAGATTGAGCCAAAGCTGGCCGCCATCGGCACGGACCGCGTTTTGCCTCTGGGTGGCGTGCGCCCAATTCGCTTCGAACAATCAACCGACCTGCTGTGGCACAGCGACCAGCTGCTACCGGGGCATCCGAACGGGATGCGCTTTTCAGCTTTTGATGCTTCCGGCGCATTGCTGCACAGCGCCGTCTTCTAC
>CALMAV010000209.1:0-1591 GCA_937859895.1 uncultured Bryobacterales bacterium
CGTCGACGCTGCTTACGGCGGGGCTGCCGCAATCCTTCCCGAAATGCGCCATATCCTGTCCGGTGCCGAGCGCGCGCATTCGCTGGTTTTGAATCCGCATAAGTGGCTGTATGTCTCCATTGATTGCAGCGTCCTCTACACTCGCTTCCCCGAAGTTTTTCGACGTGCCTCCTCGCTCGCTGCCGAGTACCTGCGTACGCCCGAAGACGATCAGGTCATCAACTTCAACGACTACGGGGTGCAACTCGGCCGTCGCTTTCGTGCTCTGAAACTTTGGTACGTTTTCCGCTACTACGGTCGTGAAGGAATCAGCCGGCTCATTCGCGAATCTATTCGGCTAGCCCAGCTTCTTGCAAGCTTGGTCGAGGGTACAGACGGTTTTGAACTATGCGCACCGGTTCCTCTGTCGCTGGTCTGTTTTCGCCACCGAGCGGGAGATCTCTTCAACCAGCAACTGCTCGCTGCCATCAACTCGACAGGCCGTGCTTTCCTGTCCCACACGGTACTGAATGGGTCGTTCACTCTTCGCTTTGCTGTCGGCAACTTCATGACCGATGAATCTGACATTCGCGAGACTTGGGCTCTGATTTGTCAATTAACCGAGGACTTGCTCGCCAGGCAATGTGAGCCCGCGCTCGCCGGCAGCTTGTGACCTCCGCCCGCCTGACAACTACACTTTGTGGAATCCCGCTGCGGAATCCGGTAATGGCCGCTTCCGGAACCTTCGGTTATGGGCTGGAGTTCGCGCCTCTTCTCCCGCTGAATCATCTGGGTGCTCTGGTCACAAAAGGCATTTCGCGAGAGCCGATTGGTGGCAATGCAGCACCCCGTCTTTTCCAGACCGAGGGCGGAATGATCAACTCGGTTGGCTTGCAGAACGTGGGAGTGCGGGCCTTCGTTGCTGACAAGCTTCCGCTACTGCGCAAGCACGACGTCCCTGTAATTGTGAATGTTTTCGGGTATGCGGTTAACGATTATCTGGAAGTTCTGCGCACTCTCGAAGACACCGGCGGCATTGCTGCTTACGAGCTGAACATCTCCTGCCCGAACACTAAAGAGGGCGGCATCTTTTTCTCAAGCGACCCGGTTGCGGCTGCCAGCCTGGTCTGTCGTGCCCGCGCGGTTGCGACTCGACCGCTAATTGTTAAGCTGTCGCCCAATGTCGCTGCCATCCAACCGCTAGCACGCGCTGCCGAGGATTCAGGAGCCCACGCTCTCTCGCTGGTAAACACGTTTGTGTCCCTTGCAATTAACCAGGCAACTCGCACGGCAGAGATCGGCAACGGCTTCGGGGGACTCTCCGGCCCGGCGATCAAGCCAATCGCTCTCCGGTTGGTGTACGAGGCCGCACAGGCGGTTCACATACCTGTTATCGGATTGGGGGGCATCTGCCATGGACGCGATGCAGTCGACTTTCTGATGGCGGGCGCCAGCGCCATTCAGGTAGGGACCGCGAACTTCATCGATCCGCGCGCGCCCATCCGCATCGCCCGGCAACTCGACCGCATCCTGGCGGATCTCGGCGTCGATAATTTGGATTCGCTCATCGGCTCGGTCCGACTGCCAGGGAAGGCCGCTGCCGAACCGAAAC
>CALMAV010000209.1:1601-2310 GCA_937859895.1 uncultured Bryobacterales bacterium
CCCGGGTGCAAAATGGAGCGATGAGAGAGATTGTTACCTCGCCCAAAGCGCCGAAGGTTGCCGGCCCTTACTCGTCCGCCGTTCGACAGAATGGCTTCGTTTTTTTAAGCGGCCAGATTCCACTCAATCCGGCAACGGGCGATCTAGTCACCGGTTCCATTGAGGAGCAAACGATACAGGTTCTAGAGAACTTAGGAGCGGTTCTGGAAGGCGCCGGTCTCTCGCTGGCCGATCTGGTAAAGACAACCGTCTTTCTCAAGGATATGAATAACTTTGCCCGCATGAATGAGACCTACGGCAAGTTCTTCCCAACCAATCCCCCGGCCCGTTCCACTATTGAGGTCGCTCGCCTGCCCCGTGATGTGGGCATCGAGATTGAAGGAATCGCAGTAGATTCGCGCGCAAGTCGGCTGTAAGGGCGTTAGTAGTAAAGCGCTGGGGACGGCCTGGCTTAGGCAGTTGCGCAGATCATCCAAGTCCACATAGCTGCTTGAGTAGTTCGCCAGTTTGAGCGAACTACTCAGCAGACAGCTGGCACAGGTTCGACTAAGTCTTCAACTGCTCAAGTCGGGCTGACCCTCTCAGCGCTCTCCTTTGAGCGCGGCCATCAGTATCCAGCCACAATCTTCCCAACTTTCCACATCCAACCGGAACTTCCCTCCTCCAAAGCCGTATATAGTGGTTGAGGGTACAACCACCACGTCGGGGT
>CALMAV010000210.1 GCA_937859895.1 uncultured Bryobacterales bacterium
CAGCAATGCCGCCCATCTACTAAACGTGGGAATTAGTAGACCGATCGCGCCCCCGACTTCAAGGCTGCCAGTAAGGTAGCGGAACCATTGCCCGAGACCAATCAGCTTGAACTCCTGCACCATCAACGGTTGGCTTAGTAGCTTAATGCCACCGACAAATAAAAAGACAAGGGCCAGCAGGACGCAAAGCACCCAACTCAGAACCACGCCGAGCATGGCAGGCTTTCGCCCTGCGCTTACGACTTCACCTATTTGAACCACCGTCTCGCACACCTCTGGATCCGCTGCCCTGCCCTTAAAGCGCGGCCATCACTTCTCGATACAGATACTGAGCGCCTTCCAGACCATTCCACGGGCCGTCCTCATACTCCAATGCAAAGACGCCCGTGTACCCGTGGTTCAGCATGATCCGCACATTGCGCTGTACATCCGGATCTTTCCAGCGGTTCCAATACTTCGCGTGAACATTGGTGTGCGCGTAGGGAGCCAGGTCATTCAACGCGTGATACATCAGATACTCATGCTCCCAGTTGCAGAAATCGGGAGACGCCTCGCAGAAGGGATGGTTCACTTCTTCGATGATGATTCGGATGTTGATCGGATTGGCGGTTAAGCCCCAGTGATTTTCGAGCGTCACTTTGACGCCCCGCTGCCCTCCGTAATCCGCCATCTCTTTGAACGACTCGATGCAGTTGGTCAGGTACTGCGCCAGCTGGTTATTCTTGGGATACGAACTGGGGTCGGCAACGGGAATGGGCGAAATTCTGGGGCCTCCGCTATTTACGCGCATGGATTTCACGCCTAGTACGGCGGCGCCGTCCAGCCATTTCTTGGCAACTTCTACGCCATGCTTGCGCTTCTCCGCATCGAGGTCGCAGATATCACGAGGCGCATTATTTGAGATGTGATGAACTTGCGTGCCGGTCTTGACGCACGTGTTGGAGAAGCTTTCCAGCCACTTCTTGCTGGCAGGAGTTGACGGGTCAAACTCGGAGAGCATCTGCGGCTGATGCGAGTACGATTCAAAGTGCGTTTCCACGAACATACTGTCGTCGCCCGGATCGCCAAAGAGCGAACTCCAGACATCCATCTTGGTGACGCCGGGGAAGTGCTCCTTGGTGAAAGCAGGAAAGTCGAGCAGCGTCATGTTGCCGCGCGTTTCCTTGGCTGCTTGTGCCTGATCGGCGCTCCATATCGGGTTGCGCATCTTGAATTGGAACCGGATTGGGTAGCTGTTCGAAGCGATGCGCTGCACCTTTTCGCTGTCGGTCAGCGGGCGTGTCACACCTGCATGAACCACCGATTCAGGTACGGTCTTGGGTGTATCAGCCAGCGCCGGATATCCCGCCGCTACCGCCAGACCCGCACCTGCACGCTTTAGAAATCCGCGTCTGCCTGCTTCCTCGTGTTGCCCTGCCATTACTTGTCACTCCTTATTTCGTAGCTTGATTATCAGCGGGAAGTGCGAAAGCCACATAGGCTCCCTGCTCTGGAGTGCCTTGCGTTGTAGCCGAAGCCGCAGCACAGAACAGCACGTATTCGCGCCCGCCTGCTTGGTAGATCGCCGGCATTCCTTCCAGCGCGGACGGCACTTCCCTTTCCCAAAGTATTGCGCCTGTACGTTGATCCAGTGCTCTTACCTTACGGTCTCGAGTACCAGCGAAAATCAAACCACCAGCCGTCACTACCGGACCCACTTTGGGAAAATGCGAACCGGTATCGTGAAATCCTTTCGCTGCCAACTCAGGCACTTCGCCCAGCGGGATCTTCCATTGAATCGTTCCCTCATTCAGGTCATAAGCGGTCAGCGATGTCCATGGCGGTTTGATGGGTGACAGCCCGGTACTTGTTGTCATGAATCCAAAGCCGCTGCGATAGCGAGTTTCCCCGGGCTTACCTGCTACCGTACTCGTCTGGCTGCTCGAAGCATTTAGTGGCGCCTTTTGATCTTTGCGGAATAGAAAGGCCGTCAGCTGCTGGAGTTGGGTTTCTGAAAAGGTTCCAAACGCGGGCATCAATCCCTGCCCATGCGTAACCACACTCCCCACTTGCGCCGCGTTGAGCCGGCTTCCCACGTTCACCAGCGCAGGCACAGCAGGAGGCTGCCCTTTCAAATCGGCATGATGACAGATCTGGCATTTCGACTGGTACAACGCTAGTCCTTTCTCTTCAGCTGACCCGTTTGCCGGTGCCGTGATTACTGTCTCCTGTTCCAACTTCAACATGGCCGGCATATCTTTGGAGACCACGTACAGCGTTCCGGCTTGGGGATCGATGGCTGCCCCGCCCCAGTTCGCGCCGCCGTTGTTGCCCGGCATTTGTATCGTGTTTCGAACGCCAGGGGGCGTAAACATTCCCTCGTTGCGCGCGCTTTGCATCTGGTCTCGGATGCGCGCCCGCTCGGCCCCATCAGTAATGAATGGGCTTAAATCGTCAACTGTAAACTTCTGTCGTGCAAACGGCGGAGGTTTTTGCGGAACGGGCTGGGTCGGCCAAGTTTCCTCTCCCGGTATGTCTGACTTCGGCACGGGCCGTTCCTCAATGGGCCAGAATGGCTCACCTGTCACACGATCGAACACCCAGACGAACCCTTCTTTGCCCACTATCGCGACCGCATCCACCAGCTTTCCGTTATGCCGCAGCGTCAGCAGTTTGGGCGCAGTCTCGTTGTCGTAATCCCAGATGTCATGGTGAACCGTCTGGAAGTGCCAGAGTCGCTTGCCGGTCCGTGCGTCGAGCGCCAGCAGACAATCGCCATAGAGGTTTGCGCCCGGCCGGTTCGCCCCGTAGAAGTTGTACTTCGGGCTGCCGGTAGGAATGTAGACAATGCCGCGCACGGCATCTACCGAGAGCTCTCCCCATGCGTTCGCGCCGCCAATGGTCTTCCAGGCATCCTTGGGCCAGGTCTCATATCCTGCTTCGCCGGGGTGTGGCACCGTGTGGAAACTCCAGGCCAGCTTGCCCGTGCGAACGTCGTACGCGCGGATGTCGCCCGGAGCCGACTCGTACTCCTGGTTGGTGGCCGACCCAAGAATCAACAGATCCCCAAAGACTCGCCCCGGCGTTAGTGATTGCACTAGAACAATACTGGCGGGGTCGCGACCCAATCCCTCGCGCAGATCGACGTAGCCCTTTGCCCCGAAGCTTTCGATCAACTTGCCACTTCGCGCATCTATTGCTTGCAGCTGGTTGTTGACCGCGAGAAATAGTCTCCGGTCCGTCCTATCCTTGCTCTCCCAATAGTTCAAACCGCGATTTGTGATGAGCCGCGTGGCTGGATCGGTCCGATGGACCCAGATCTCTTTGCCACTCGTCGCATCGAGAGCAACGATTGAGTTATGCTTCGCCATCACGTAAGCAACGCCGTCAATCTCTACCGGATTGAAAGCATAGCGGCTGCGGTCGCCCGTGGAGTAAGTCCATGCCAGTTTAAGCTGTTTAATGTTCGAGCGATTGATCTGTCCTAACCCCGAATATTGAGCCGAGTCGGGACTGCCGCCATACTCCTGCCAGGTTTCGTAAGGCACCGGTTCGGCGGAATTCAGAATGCCCATTATGGCAACAAGTGCAAAGAGAGCCCGCATCTGTATAGCTCACGCGAGGATATCAGGAATTGCGTCCGTTCTCTTGCGATGGACGAATCATTCCGTTATGATCGGCCTTGCAGAATTTTCAATCAATCAAATATTCTCTGCTCTGCGCCCGTCAGTGTCTTTTTATAACGCTACTCGCAAGCACGGCTGCTGCTCAAACCAAGTACGATCTCCTGCTACAAGGCGGTCACGTTGTTGATGCCAAGAACAATGTCAGCGCAGTGCGGGACGTTGCCGTAAAAGACGGAAAGATTGCAGCCGTGGCGGAGCACATTGATCCTGGAACCGCGCTTAAAACTGTTTCGGTCAAAGATCTCTATGTCAGCCCCGGGCTGATTGATATTCACGTTCACGCATATGCCAGCACCGGCGAACGCGGCTCATACGCGGGTGACAACAGTGTCTGGCCCGATGATTTTACGTTCCGCACAGGTGTTACAACTGTCGCTGACGCAGGATCGTCGGGATACAAGAACTTCGAAGATTTCAAAGAGCACATCATTGACCGCTCGAAGACCCGAGTTCTAGCGTTCATCAACATCGTGGGTGCGGGCATGAGCGGTCCGAAGTACGAAGACAATCTCCAGGACATGGAACCTGGACCAGCTGCGGACATGGCCAAAAAGTATCCAAAAGTGATTGTCGGTATCAAGACTGCGCACTACTCAGGGCCGGAGTGGACTCCAGTCGAGAACGCGGTGAAGGCCGGCACGGCAGCAAACATTCCCGTGATGGTGGACTTCGGCGCAAATCGGCCGGAGCGGCCCATTGATGTGTTGCTCACCCAAAAAATGCGGCCCGGCGACATCTATACGCACTGCTACTCCGGCTTGCGCAACGAGCTTACTGCGTCCGGCAAGGTCAATGGGGGAATGGTGGCGGGTCGGCAGCGCGGGGTGATCTTCGATGTTGGCCATGGTGGTGGCAGCTTTGCCTGGCGGGTAGCCGGTCCCATGATTCAACAGGGCTTCCTGCCTGATTCCATTTCGAGCGATTTACACTTTGGAAGCATGAACGCCGGCATGAAAGACATGCTCAACCTGATGGGCAAGTTCATGGCTCTCGGCGCGTCGGCTGATGACGTGATTCGTTGGTCTACGTGGAATCCCGCTCGCGAGATTCACCATGAGGAACTCGGGAACTTATCGGTTGGATCGCCGGCGGATATTGCGGTGCTCAGTCTTGAAACCGGTAACTTCGGGTTTACCGATATGTATGGTGCTCGGATGAATAGCAAGCACCGGTTCGAGTGTCAGATGACCGTGCACGATGGAAAGATTGTGTATGACCTGAATGGCATGAGCCGTCCAGACTGGAAGTCACTCCCGACAAACTACACGGCCATCGGCGACAGGCGTTGGGACGGCTTGAATCCAAGTCATGCGCCGTCTGAACACTAGTGCGGGTCCGCGTTAGATATAGGCGATCACGTCAATTTCGACTAACGATTTTCCAGGAACGCCGGCTACCGAGACCGTGGTGCGAACAGGCGGTTCGGCTCCAAAGCGTCCTAGGAAGACCTCGTTCATCTCTTTATAATCTTTCAGGTCAGCCAGGTAGACCTGAGCTTTCAGAACCTTGTTCATGGATGAACCGCATGCCTGTAATTGCTGTTCGATATCGTCGAGAACTTTTTTTGTGTGCGCCTTGATGTCCCCTTCGAAATGAGCGCCGACTCCGGAGAGAAACAAAAGATTACCGTAGGAAACAGCAGGACTGAAGAGAGCTTGTGATTCAGGCGCTTTGCCGTCTTTCCACCAGACTTTCTTTCCTGTTTTAGCCTCCTGGCCAGCCGCTAGACTCTCGCCAGATATGCCGGCTGCAACCGCCGCGGCGCTCTTCCCAATAAACTTTCTTCTATCTGATTTCGCCATTCAAATCTCCTGTGTTCCAACCAGCTAGGCTTTCTTGACCGGCTTCGGCTGGCCAACCGGCATTTCATACTGATGTCGTTCTGCGGACCACTTCGATAAACCGTATTCGCCCATGTCCAAGGTCCCAGCCATCTTGTCCCCTTCTGTGGTGCCGGCGAACACATAGGATAGTGTCTGGCCTTCGATCTTCTGAGCGCTCCGGAAGTGGACCTCATTGGCGGTAACGCTGCCGGTCAGATCACCCGACCCATACTCACCATAGTGCGTCCCCACCAAGCTATTGCCTTGCTGCTCAAAGACGAGCGTATGGTCAGCAGAGCCGCGGGCAAAACTGAGGGTGGCCCGCCACTGACCGGCGACGGAGGCGAGCTCGCCTTGCGGAACCGCCGGATTTGTAAAGGCAGGATGGTCTTTCAGAACACTACAGATTCGTGCGGCTACGACTTTGTCATCGCCCGGCATCATCATCCAGGGCGTGACGGTGACCGAACTTTTCATCTTGTCGGGTCGAATCCCGGAAGCGCCGCCCAGAGCAATGCGTGGCTCGGAGTCCATCAGCATTTTGCTTACTTCCTGACCCGTGATTCCCAACTGCGAGGCGTCCCACTCAATGTGAAGGCTCGGTGTGCGATTAGATAATCCTTCGGGCTCTTCGACGCGTGTAGTTATGCCGGGCACTTGCGTGACTTGGGACGAGATGAACTGGAGTTGCGAATGCCAATTGCGGTATTCGGCTTCGTGGTCGCGGGTCTTCCAGGCTTCCACCGCCGCCAGCATCCCCATAATCTCTTCTTTGCCGACTTTTAACGACCGGCCATACGCATGGTGCGGTGCGCTGTTAGCCCACGTGGCTTGCAGCAGGTTTTTGTCACCGAGCAGCAACCCCGCCGTTTGGGGACCGCGAATGCACTTGCCTCCGCTATAGGCAACTGCCGTTGCACCACGCTGCAGATGCACGTTGGGGAAAGTCAGGCCCTCGGCTGCAGCATCGACAATGACCGGGACGTTGTGACGGCGCGCGATGTCGGAAACTGCGCGGGTGCCCAGCGGCCCTTCATCACCTGGACCGGCGTAGATATAGATCAGCGCAGTCCGATCATTGAAAGCGGCTTCGAGTTCCGCGGGACTGTTGACTTCGATTATCTTGACGCCCAGCATGCGAATAGCATGGTCGTAGACGTTGCGTGAGTACGCCGGAATGATAACTTCACTCTTAAGGCCAGTTAAGTTCGGAAGCCTTTGCATGCGTTCGGGATTAGTGCCAGCGATGACCGCAGCAGTAAAGCTGGTCAGGGCGGCACAACAACCCGCTGTCACAATGCCCCAGGGAGTTTCAGTTAATTCCGCAAGCCGCGGACTCACACCGTTCATCAGTTCGTCCATCTGGACGTAGCTGCGCGAGGCCAGATTCATCGCCTCTTTCACCTGCGGCAACGATTGCGAGCCCGTCAGAATAGTGAATGTGCCACGTGCATTAATTACTGGGCGAACGCCGATTGCCTTGTAGAGCGAAGTAGAGGTCTCGGCCGTAGCAGCCATTGCTGCCGCGCTAGTTTTGTTAGCCGCGTTCCCTGTTGAGGGCAGTATGGCGCTGCCCAGCGTGAACCATCCGCCTCTGCGAAGAAGATCGCGCCGGTTAAGACCCGAACGACTCTTCAGCAAATTTGACAAGAAAGAATTTTTCATAGTGCGAAGTGTTCCGGGTCCTTCTAGAACAATAGCTTTAGAGCAAATTGTATTTGACGATTATCGCTTTTTGTTGACGTGATTGTTCCGAAGCTACCGGTTCCAACTGTTGCATTGGGGTTGCTGAAAGCCGGGGTGTTTAGCAGATTGAAGAACTCAGAACGGAACTGCAATGTTGCTCGCTCGGCTATGGAAAAGTTTTTGAAAGCTGAGAAATCGACGTTGTATAGACCGGGCCCAACCAATACATTTCGACCAAGGTTCCCATAGGCGTATGTTGCCGGGGTGAAAGACCCTTGAATGCAATTTGACAAATTGCCGCTACCGCAGTTAGTCGAAATGGGACCACTTACATTAGGTCGCTCATTACTTCTGCCAGTGTTAGCGGGGTCGCCGTTGGAAACGACATTGAACGGAAAACCGCTCTGTAGTGTCACGATGCCGTTGGTTTGCCAGCCACCCAGCGTTTGCTTTACTAAGGCGTGAGATGAGTTGAGCAGGAACGGCAGAGCGTAAGTGAAGCTGCCCACGAAACGGTGGCGTACATCCCAGTTTGCATTGCCATAGTCGGCCCGCCAGTTATACGGGTTCTGCGGAGCCCCACCGCCATTTGAGTCTGTCGAAACATCCAAAGCATGGGACCAGGTATAAGAAGCTAACAACGTGAAACCGTGGCTGAGCCGTTGCCGTAACTCCACACG
>CALMAV010000211.1:0-1663 GCA_937859895.1 uncultured Bryobacterales bacterium
ATGTTTGCCAGGTCCGTTCGAAATCGCTTTTAATCTCGTTCTGCCAGAACGCTCTTACCAGTTCGTGCGAGCTGGATTCGGGGTTGCCCTGGAGAATCGCGATCACCTCTTGCGCTGATTTACCTCCATAAAGCGGCTCGACTAACGGTTGCTGGATGGTGACAAGTCCGTCAAAGGCCCGACAGTCGGACCAAGTCTCAAGGTAATGGGCTTCCGGGATATGCCAATGGCTAAATTGAGAAGTCTCATCAAAGAAGTTAGCCAAAGCGACAACCAGGCGTGCCTTGCGAATGGCTTCTTCAAATTTGAGCGATGCAGGAGCCGAGTACACCGGATTGCTGCTCAAGGCCACGAGAACTTCCACGCGACCACCGTTCAGGTCGTTCGCCAACTCTTCAATAGAGTGAGTATTCTCAGGCTCCAGGCTTGGCATGAGCCGGACCGTCTTGCCAACGTTACCGAGCGCTACGTTAGCTGCATAAGCCGCCAGGTGGACGCTTTCCGGTTGGAACTCACCCGGCACTACAAGGCAGCGGCCTTTGGCTGATTGCAAATCCTGAGCCACAATCGGCAGCCACTTAGGGGCAGCGGCAGCGCCGGTGTCGGGCACCGATGCGCCACAAGCCTTTGCTAGTTGGTAAGCAATAGCGGGAATATCACTGCTGGCTACGGGAAAATGATGATCGGCTAAAGACCCGCTCACGGTGGGAAGCGACTCGATTGCGTACAAGCGGTTTGGTGTCTTCCCGTTGTCAACATTCCTTCTCTTGGAAAATTGCCGAGCGTAATTCAGAGAAGCCGGACCTTCATTCAGAAAATCGCTATCCAAGCTGACAATCACATCGGCTTGCGACAGATCATATCCAACCCAGGCACTTCGTCCGGCAATCTTCTTTGCTGCCGAGCCGATAGCCGCGTTTACGCCGGGCTCATGTACGTACCACTTGGCCGAAGGCCACTGGTCGCGCAACGAGTTTACCTGAGCCATCAGGGTTGGGGAGGTTGTGACACCAGTAAGTATGGCCAGACCCTCACCCCTGCGGGTACCCAATGCCTGACTTTCAGCACTTAAGGCAGCTGTAAATTCTCCCCAAGTGCTGGTGCGGCCAAGGTGACGGACATTCTCTGACCGGTCTGGATCGTACAGATTGAGAACCGAAGCCTGCTCAAAAATCCCCGTTGCGCCCAGACTGGCCGGATGATCCGGATTACCTTCTACCTTGGTTGGACGACTCAGGTGGCTTTCGACCAGAAGACCCCGAGCGTAGCCGCTGATCGGCATGGCGGTGGCATAAAACAATGCCAGGCCCGGAATAACGTTCTCAGGCTGACGCACATACGGAACAATGAGCTCCCTTGGCTGCTTGGTGCAAGCAGCAGCGCCTGCCATTGCGAGGGAAGCGGCCATTACCTTCAGAATGTTGCGCCGGTCCACTCCTTGCGGTATCTGCCCGGAAAGGCCTGGGAATTCCTGCTCTACATACTCCACCAGATCTTCACTTTCGGACGCCTCTTCAAGCGTGCGCCAGAATTGCGGCCCCTTACCGGAGGCAAGCTTTTCGCGAAGAGCCTGAATATCCAGTGCCTTTTTCTGTGATGGCGGCGGATCGAGCAGCGAACTCAGGCTGATCAAGCCACTGTGCGTGTGTCCGCCTTCGTGATG
>CALMAV010000211.1:1673-4935 GCA_937859895.1 uncultured Bryobacterales bacterium
GGTGGTCATCATGTGGATGATCGTGATGCGGATGGTCATGATGATGCTCGTGAGGAGCGTGGGGCTGCTGTGGTTCTCTCATCGATGGCAAGTTACACAATCAGTCAAATTCTGAATGTGATACTCCTTCACTAACTTCGGGCCTAACTCCGACTGATTGGACGGGTACTTGTAGTTGATGTTGAACACTTCTGACCGCGGACGGACAAATTGTCCTGGGTTCCGATGGCAGTTGATACACCAGTTCATGTTGAGCGTGTTCACCTTATAGGTGAGTGCCATCTCGTTAATCTGCCCATGGCAGGTTGAGCAACCTATTCCCTTGTTGAGGTGAATACTGTGATTGAAGTAAACAAAGTCCGGCAGGTCATGCACTCGTACCCATTCAATGGATTTGCCAGTTGCCCAACTATCGCGAATCGGCTTGGTCACAACGGCCCCAGTCCAAATCTGCGAATGACAACTCATGCAAGTTTCCGTTGGAGGAATACCGGCATAGCCTGAATACTCAACTGACGTGTGGCAGTATCGGCAGTCAATGCCATCGTCTTTTACGTGGTGTTTGTGGCTGAAAGGAATTGGTTGTTCCGGCGCCATCTGTACCGACGTGATCCACGGGCCACGATCAATCACGTAAGCCACTGCAATCGTAGAACAAACGAGAAGTAAAACCGCCGCAATCCCGACGTTTGCATAGGTGTTCGAACTTGGTCTAAAGAGTTGTGCCATAACCTACCTGGGCAGTACCAACCGACATAGGGCTTGTTGAAACCAAATGTCGATTATACTCACATCTATTTGCGCTAGGACAGGAACCATTCCGGTCCTGATAGAATCGTAATCGACTTCCGCTATCAGTTTTTCTTCAACGCAAAGGTGTAGTATATATGCTGTACGGCGAGACACAAGTTCGGGGGCTGAAAGCAGATCCAATCGTTGACGACCTGAGGATTTGCAGCCGGCGCTGTTAATCCTGCAATCAGCCTGAAAACAAGCAGAGTTCACCTCTTAGCTTTCGTCAGCTGGGAAGAGAAAGCTACCCTCCACCGAGTGCTATAGTGCGGAGTTAAGGTATTTTCCCCACCCCTGCGGCCGTTCCTCTTAGTACAGCGACGGGGATCCGGACTACGGAAAAACCTGGAACCTAGATCTATGGCATCACCATCCAGACAAACTGAACCGATTGCTTTCGAACCGGGCTGGACTAGTCTCCCTGGCCGTATCCTGACAGGCGGATTCGAACTGCAGGAGATTCTAGCCGCCGATGAGTGGCAAGCCAATTTGAAAGTCCGAGTTCTGGGTGATCGCGAACTGGATTGTGCTGCTCATTGCTTCCGTCTCCCGCAGAGTATTGCCGATGAGCAGGTAGCAATCTGGCAGACAACGCGTGAGCTGCGTCATCCTAACCTTAGTGCGCCACTAGGCGCGGGAACCTTGGAGATAGAAGGCGAGTGTATCGCCTATGCGGTCGTTCGCCGGGCCGACGAGTCATTGAACGCGGTTCTGGCTGAGCGTGCCCTGACCGTCGGGGAAACGCGGGAAGCTTTGGACAGCATTGCGCACGGCCTTGAAGCACTTCATATAAACGGCCTGGCTCATGGGTGCCTCTCTCCCTCTCAGGTGCTTGCTGTTGGGGAGGCAATTAAGTTGCCAGTGGGATGTGTTCGCGCATTTGGCGTTCGGCCATCCCTCGAAATTCAAAAGTCTGCTTACCTCGCGCCGGAGAGTACTGGCGAGAACCTAACGGCGGAGGCCGACCTGTGGTGTTTGGGTGCTACGGTTTTCGAGGCGTTGACCCAGCAGGCTTGGACTGAGGACTTGCGAGGCCACCTCGACGCTATACCGGAGCCTTTTGCGACTATTGCTTTTCGCTGTCTCGAAGATGATCCGACTGGACGAGCGACTCTCGGAGAGGTAGCGGCGCTGCTTTCCGGGCAATTGAAGCCAACTCCGCGGATACAGATCGCTCCCGCCTCGGCTCTTCCGGAAGTGGTTTTAGAACCTCTAGCAGCGGCTCAAACTGTGAATGGGGAGGGGTTGCCTAGTCCCCCTCGCATTTACGTGGAGGATGCTGGGAGTGCGACGGCTAAAGATGTGACAACCGCTAAAGTACCCGCAGCAAGCCCCGTAGTAACAAACACGGGGGTAATGCCTTCGGCAATGGCCGATTCAGCCGCGTCAAGCGTCATTACGCCAGATTGGGCCGGGCAAATCCCTGCTGATAAAACAGTCATCTCAGGCAATCGCTCTGAAATCTCACTTCCTTTAGTGACTGATTCCGCGCAGGCGGCACAGGTTTTGTCCGACACGGTTCCCGCCAAGCAATTGGACAAGGCTGATGATGTTCGCCCCATTTTGGTAGCTCGCCCACGCTGGGAGGATGTGGTTGGCCACAATACGTCGATACGTGCAGAGGAGGAGCAGGGGTCAACTAACCTTTGGATCTGGGCTATTGTTGCACTTCTCGTCGTTGTTGGGCTGATTTGGATTCTCCGACCCAAGTCCGCTGCGAACGCCCGAGTTGCGGCTCCGGCAACCGCCACGTCTCCCGCGAACGCGATTGCGAACAATGCAAAGTCGGATCTAAGCCCAATTAAGGGGACTGCAGGTAAAGGAAACGGGCCAGCTACGCCGGCAGGCAATGCCTGGGAAACACGTACATTGCAGCCTGATGGTTCGGCGCCTCGCGTTGCAACCCCGGCGTCATCGGCTGTGTCAACCACGCGGTCACCGGCTAAGATGGCGGCTGGTGCTGCGGTTTCCAGGGCTGTTCCTAGCGCTCCCGCCGTTAACACGTCTGGGGCTGAACCTTGGCGACTAGTTCTCTACACCTATCGGTCGCAGGAAGACGCAACACGGAGGGCGAACTCGATAAACGGTAAGCACTCCAATCTGCACTGCGAAGTTTTTTCACCTTCTGGATCAGGCAGCCCTTATCTAGTAGTGGCTGGTGGTCGTATGTCACGCGACCAGGCGGCTCAGCTTCGACGGAAGGCCATGAGTTTGGGCCTGCCGCATGACAGCTACATTCAAAACTACAAGCATTGATCGTCATTTGCGGGTTTCCATTCGGAAGGGCCTGTTCTTTTTTTAGTGGTGCTAGTACTGCTGTTTGTAGCCTAAACGAAATAAGCTGATAGATGGTGCGTTCGATGTCCATCTAAATACTTGGAACTCGGAACGCTGTTGTATTACGGACGGCATAGGAAGGCTTCATGAGAATATTTCTTGTTACTTCGCTGATTGGACTTTGCTCGTTATC
>CALMAV010000211.1:4945-10257 GCA_937859895.1 uncultured Bryobacterales bacterium
ACTCAGTGCGATGACCGATTCGCAGCGGATTACAGTAGATGAGAAGTTACAGATTCCAGGCACCACATTAAAGAGTGGAGAGTATTTAATTTCTGTTGAGGATCGGCTTCAGGACCGTGCGATTGTCCGGATTGAGAATGCAAAGGGGAAGGCTCACGAGTTGCTGTTGGCTATTCCCAGTGAAAAGCTTACTCCTGCCGGATCTGGCCAGCTGATCTTCTTCCCCAATAGCAATTCCGATAAGAAAGTCCTCCAGGGATGGATGTGCGGTTCCTGTAAGGTTCCACTCGAATTTGTCTATCCGAAAGCGGAGGCCGTGAAGATTACCGGCATTAGTGCAAAGCCAGTGCTGGCAGTCGATCCGACTTACGACAAGCTTCCGAAGAATCTTTCGCCTGACGATATGAAAGTGGTCACGTTGTGGCTGCTTTCGCCGAAAGAAATCACTGCTGATCAAAAAGGAAAGGGCGTTGAAGCTGCGAAGGTGGCTGACTTAAGGAGACAGACCGAGACCGCATCTGTCTCGCCCTCGGCAGCACCAGCGCCGGTTGCTGGAAGTGAAGTTGCTGCTAACTCCCAACCGCCTTCTTCCCCTAGCCCAGCGCCTGAGCCCGCCGCCCCTGCCACGCAAGTCCCTGCCCCAGCGACGCAGTCTGCTCCGGCAGCAAGTGCAACTCCGGAAGCTACTCCGCAGGCCCCTTCTGCCAATACAGCGCCAGTCGCGCCCGCATCGCCCGCAGAACCTGTTCAGACGGCTTCGGTTTCAACTCCAGGCGACTCAAAGCTATCGACTCACTCGCGCCATATGCCACACACAGCAAGCAACGCTTACGAATTTGGAGTGGCGGGAGTTCTACTATTGGCTGGCGGAGTCGGTCTTCAGTTGCAACGGAGGCGTCACTTATTGCTCGGTCAGCGGTAGTGGTATGTCTGCTTCGCACCACCTATCTCTGAATCCAACACCTCGGAGTCCTGCATCTCAGCCGGATGATCTAGCTTCACTTTCTGTGGTGCGCTACCTGGACGCTGCTGATCTCGGTACCGTAAACGTTAAAGAAGGAGGCTCCCGTTGGAACTGGCTGACCGGGGCTCTCCTGATTGGTGCTCTGTTTGGGTTTGGCGTGAATCTTTGTTTCGATGTAAAGGAGGCAACAGTTCCACAACACTTGGCCCGGGTAAGCTTTGGCGCATCAACGCAAACAGTTGTACCTGTTCCTTATAACAGTCAGACCGTCGAGCGTCCGGCGCAGGTCTACAGAAGGCCTGCTACTTCATCCTCAGAACTGGAGGCGATTAAGCTTCGTAATCGCCGTCTTGAAGCACTCGTTAAGGTACTTCGGCAGCGTAGTCTTGATAGTCGGCGCGGCGCTTCCACAAGCCCGCCTGGTTAACGCTTATGTTGCGCAAGTTGGTCGAGTACAGCCTGATCATCGCGGGACTTGTGTGCCTAACTATATTTGCTTCTTCGGTTTTTCGGTATCGCCTTTTTCAAGCGCAGGCGGTTGGGCGAACTTTCCGGTCTGCGACTAACCCACCTATCGATGACGCCAAGCGTGTCCCTAGCGTTATTGGTCAGGTAATCGTAAAACGGATTGGATTGTCGGTCGCCATGGTAGAGGGTGACGATGAGCAAAGTTTAGCCATTGCAGCAGGACATATGCCAGGTACCGCGATGGTTGGCAAACGAGGAAACATCGTTATCGCGGGACACCGCGATACTGCATTTTGGCCACTACGCCATATCCGAGCTGGGGATCTGATCGATATAAAGACAGCTACAACCTCAACTTACCGTGTCACGACAACGGAGATCATTGACCCAAGTGAGACTGGCGCTTTGGCTGACACGCCGGATTCGATGCTTACTTTGGTCACCTGCTACCCGTTTCGTCATGTAGGACCTGCACCTGAACGCTTTATTGTCCGGGCAAGTCTGGTTAAGTAAGGTTTGGCCGCTTCTTGATCGTTCTGCCGCTAGAACACTTATTAGCTCTTAGGCAAAGAAAAACTCCGGAGAATGCAATGCGTAGCGTCTAGATTTTTGCTTGCAGGTCAGAACACATTAGATCACTTGCTCGCCAACATGCCTCAAAGTACTAGAAGCAATTGTTTGAGTTACTTAACTGTGAGAGTATCTAATCCAGCGAACGAATGAGTGAGTCTTCCGGCGACGCCGCGTTAGTAGAACGGCTTCGCACGCGCGATCCCGAGGCACTCGAGGCGGCTTATGACCGCTATGCGCCCATCGTGTATTCACTCTTCCTTCGGATCACCCGCGATCAAAGCGTTGCTGAAGATCTGGTACAGGAACTATTCATCCGTGTCTGGAGCCATGTCGAGAGCTTTGATTCTCGTAAAGGCGCTCTTGGAGTTTGGATCTTATCCATTGCTCGTAACATGGCCATTGATTATATTCGTTCAGCGCATGCCCGCTTTGCGACTAAGCTACGACCAATCGAGCATGCAGAACGCACTCGGAATAATCCAAGCGGACCGGATCCTGAGTCAATTATTGACCAGAGCCGGGCAGTCAGTGCCGCTTTCGCCACTCTAAACCTCAATCAGAAACGAGTTCTGGAACTGGCATACTTCCAAGGTTTCTCGCAAACTGAGATTGCCAATCAACTACAAGAGCCGCTAGGGACGGTGAAGAGTTGGATGCGTTCAGCGCTCATCTCTTTGCGTTCGGCCATCAGAGGAGGCGCGCGATGACGCACGCTGAGATGGACGAATTGTACGAGCTATTCGTACTTGGCGCGCTTGACCGCGAAGAAGCCGCCGAGATTGAAAACCACCTGCAGGACAACTGTACATACTGTACGGCTCGGGTCCGCGAGGCCACTGTTTTAGCCGCTGCATTTGCTGGCTTGGCGGACGTCGTACAACCCCCTGAAAACTTAAAGAAGCGCGTTTTGAATAGCATCGCACCCCAGCGGCCCGCCGTCGTGGTACCAGAGCCAAAAAAACAGAGCTCCTGGCTGGGCGGCATGCTGGCTTTAGGTGCCGCTTGTGTGGCTCTGACATTCTTCTGCCTCTGGCTTGGAAATCAGACTGACAACCTGCAGAATCGTTTGACGGCCGCTCAGCATGAACGCGATCAACTTGAGTCTGCTCTCAAAGTACTCAGCCGGTCAGAGACCCGCACCGTGCAGTTCGGACGTGCCGATCAGCCGCAAGGTCGCCTCTTTATCAATCGCAATCGCGGGTTTGTCTTTACAGCTTCGCGCTTGCCTCGACTAGCTGCAGACAGGACATTTGAGCTCTGGTATGTTCCGCCTACCGGCGCTCCGCGCAAAGCAGGGCTATTCCGCTCAGACCGTAACGGCGATACCGTGCAGATCTCAAATACTGCTATCGATCCAGCAACCACCAATGCTGTGGCTGTAAGTGTTGAGCCTGATGGTGGATCCCCGGCTCCGACCACAACACCCATCATCGTCGTGCCGCTTGGTTAAAGAGTCTCTACCGTGATCTCCCCCTTGCCCCAAGTGGTCTGACGTCCGACTCCAGTCCATTCCGCCACGCGCAGATAAGGCACGAAGCCTGCCATTTTTCCTTCGTAGGTGACAGACCCGACAAAGCCACCTAATGGATGTTCCTCCTTAGTTCGGCTACTTCGGCGAGAGAGTGTAACGTGCTCGATGGCTGTTGCTGTTCTCCTCACTTGTTCGGCTCGTTCGATGAGTGTTGCGGAATGGGGAGGTGACTCGCCGCAGGCATACAGGCCTTGAAGGGTCTTGATCCGCTCTTGAACGCGGCGAAATAAAGGCGCGAACTCAGGCTCCAACATCAGTTGCCCACCCTGCTTTAATTCAGTCGGGCTTTGAAAGCAGATCTTGACTCTATTTACGTTGATCTCTACCAACGCAAAGCTTAGCTGCCGTTTTTCTGTTTCAATGGCAAGCAGGTCACATTGGCTGCGTGCCGGACCCAAACCTTTGTTTGCCATCTGCTCGACGCTTTGTCCAAATGCAACGGATATGGTGTCTTCTGCGAACAGATGCAGCGCAAAGGTAAACGTCTGGCCGGGAAGCACGACGCGATCATTGAGCCACCGAGCCCTCAGCACAAATGGGCGAGGCGGTGTAAGAAGCCCGCTTTGAGCTGCCCCGTTCGGTTCATAAACGGCTCTATAAATGGCGGGATTGACTGAAAGCAGGGCAAACCCAAACGCACCTCGAAGTGTATTCGCGGCCGGGTTTGAAAAGGGGAGAGGGCGATCTTTCACCCGCAGGTGAAAGTGTAAAACCTGGAAATGAAAGATAGCAGGAAGCAGAACCGGGTCTGGCTCGGTTTAGAGCTTCGCTTCGGCTCCCGCCGGAGCCGGATTCTGTTGCGACGGTCTCACGCCGCCTTCATCGAGTTTCACCAACATCTGGTCCTTACGATAGATGAGCGTAGACGTGTTGTAGCTGGCCAGCTCGAAGCCGTGCCCATGCGTGATCGCATCAGTGGGACACGCTTCCACACAGTACCCACAGAAGATGCACCGAGTGTAATCGATGTTGTAAACCGACGCATAGCGCTCACCACCGCTGAAACGTTCGGCTGCAGTATTTTCTGCTGCCTCAATATAAATACAATTAGCCGGGCAAGCCGCTGCACAGAGAAAACAGGCAACGCACTTTTCTAACCCATTCTCATCGCGCTGGAGCACGTGTGCTCCGCGAAAACGCTCTTCCAGTTTCGCCGGACCATCCGGATACTCTTCGGTGATTGCGGGCTGCAACATCTCCTTGAACGTGATGCCCATGCCCTTGGCGATGGCCGCCGCGGAGCTAATCACCTCACCAATGTTTGCCATTACTCTTCAAGGTTAGCGCAGCTAGTCGAGGGCGCAACTCACAGCTACGAGGATAAAATCAAAATCGTGCGCCTGTTGTCTCTGTTTATTCTTCTTGCAGCGCTGCTGCTGGCGGACACTTTCAAGCTCTACCTAAAGGACGGCGGGTTTCACTTGGTCCGCGAATACCAGGTACAAGGCGACCGGGTTCGCTACTACAGCACTGAACGCGGTGACTACGAGGAAATTCCTAAAGAGCTGGTCGATCTGGAAAAGACAGAGAGGGAACACAAAGGTAAAGCTGAGGCATCGGCCCGGAACACCCGCGAACTCGATGAGGAGGAGAAGGCTGAGCGCGCCCTTGCCAAGGAGATTGCGTCCATCCCAGTGGAGAGCGGCGCTTTCTATAAGCCAGCCGATGTGATCAAGCCTTTGAAGCTGGCCGACTTTCAAATCATTACCGACAAGAAGCGCCGGATCATTCAGTACATGTCGCCGATACCGATCATTCCCGGTAAAGCAACCGTCG
>CALMAV010000211.1:10267-12809 GCA_937859895.1 uncultured Bryobacterales bacterium
TATCAAGGGTGAACACTCTCAATTCACCGTGACTGAGAGACGTCCTGAGTTTTACCTCCGGTTGTCTAAAGAGGAGAAGTTCGGAATCATCCGACTAACCGGGCGGAAGGGGATGCGCATTGTCGAGAACATATCCATCATCGCTGTCTCACACCAAAGCATCGAAGAACGAAAGCAGATGGATACTTTTGAGCAGCAGCTTGCTGGTGACTTGTATAAGGTATGGCCGGAGAAGCCGCTTGATCCTGGCGAATATGCACTCATGGAGTACTCGGACTCCGAGGATCAGGAAAATGTGCAGCTACTTGTATACGACTTTTCTGTTCGGTAGCATCGGCTAAGTGAGCGTTGAACTTCAGACTGATCGCCTGATTTTGCGGCCTCTTAAGCTTGCAGACGCAGGACAGACCCAGCGGCTTTTCCCGCATTGGGAGATCGTCAGGTATCTGAACCCTAGAGTTCCATGGCCTTACCCAGCGGATGGAGCATTCACCTACTACAAGGAAGTTTCGCTTCCTGCGATTGAACGGGGCGAGGAGTGGCAGTGGACGCTTCGATTGAAACAAGCTCCTGAGCAGCATATCGGAGCAATCAGCTTGCACACGGCACATTGCGACAATCGCGGTTTTTGGCTGGGCCTTCCTTGGCAGCGGAGAGGTCTGATGATGGAGGCTGTTATAGCTTTGAATGATTATTGGTTCGACGTTCTCGGTTTTGACGAGCTGTGTGCTCCAAAGGCGATTGGCAATATCGCTTCAAGACGCATTTCGGAGAAGACGGGAATGCGGGTAATCGCGCCGGAGGAACGAGACTTTGTTTCGGGTCGGTTCTTAACCGAAATATGGAAGCTAACCGCGGAGGAGTGGCAGAGCAAGCGTGTGACGATGGGGAAGCCACGCCGGCGCGTCCCCGGGTAACTCCTTACTCATATCGCAACGCTTCTGCAGGCGCTATTTGTGAAGCTGTACGGCTTGGCTGCAATGTTGCCAAGAAGCTTGTCAGAAGCGCTAGCGCGGCAACCCACACCCCATCGGTCCAGTGACTCAGGAACGGCACGTAGCTTAGCGCATATACCTGCTCATCGAGTTTCAGCCAGCGATAGTGGTTGAAGAGCGCGGCAACGCTATATCCGAACACGAGTCCCAGCACGCTGCCTAACCCGCCGATTAACAATCCCTGCAGAATGAAGACTCGCTGGATCTGAGCCGGCCGTGTGCCCATGGAAAGAAGAATGGCAATATCGCGCTGCTTCTCCATTACCAGCATTACCAATACAACCAGGATGTTCAAGGCCGCGACCAGTTCAATGAGACCTACGGTGATAACGCTGACAATCTTCTCAAGCCGCAATGCATTCAGCAGCGATCGGTTCTGGTCCATCCACGTACTAGCAATTAATCTGGTCCCGGTAATTCGCTCAGCTTCGCGCGCGACGGTTGCGGCCTGGAAAATATCATCCAGCCTTAACTCAATTGTGTTCACTACGTCGTTCAGATCTAGAACTTGCTGAGCTGCAGGCAAGGAGGTAAACGCCCAAGTGGAGTCAAGGTCATATAAGCCTGACTCGAAAATTGCAGCTACACGGAAACGGAATAAACTCGGTACTACGCCCATCGGCGTTAGCTGGCCCGAATAGTTGATCACTGTCATCGGACTGCCAACCTTTACGCCGATCTGCTCAGCCAGCCGCGACCCGAGGGCGATGGAGCTCCTTCTGCCCGTCTGCCCGAACTCCTCCAGACTTCCTGCTTTCAGATGCCGTAGCAGTTCCGGCACCTCTGTTCCTGCGCTCAGCGGCACGCCCTTGAGCACAGCGCCCGAACCAACTAGTGGCCCTTTAACCGCCACCTGCCCATAGAGTCCGGGCATGGCGCTGATCACATGGGGTATACGACGGAGGCGCGGTAGTAGTTTGGCCCAGTTCTCAATTCCGTACGCGGGGTTGCGTTCCAGGATGCTGACGTGAGCCGTCGCACTCAAAAGCCCTGTTTGCAGGGTGCTCTGAAATCCGTTGTTAATGGCTAGAGCAATGATCAACGCAGCTACGCCCGCGGCTACACCTAGCACCGCAATGGCCGTGATCACCGAAATGACGGTCCGCTTGCGTTTCGCGCGGAGATACCGCAGCGCAACAAACCACTCGAACCGTGACACTAGCTCTTGTCTATGTCGCGCAGGCGATCAACCAGGCCAATCTCGCCTTCGGGTCGCAGCAGCGGAAAAAGAATAACATCCCGAATCGATTTTGAGTTCGTCAGGAGCATGGTCAACCGATCAATTCCGATACCTTCGCCACCGGTGGGCGGCATGGCATAACAGAGGGCGCGAACGTAATCTTCGTCCATCATATGCGCCTCCTCATCTCCGCCTTCTTTGCGAGCAAGCTGAGCTTCGAATCTACGCCGCTGTTCCTGTGGATCGTTTAACTCGGTAAATGCATTGCCAATCTCCATCCCGCCGGCATAGATTTCGAAACGCTCCACGAAATCAGGCTCGTCTCGCTTGTTCTTGGAGAGAGGCGACACCTCTACAGGAAAATCGT
>CALMAV010000211.1:12819-22211 GCA_937859895.1 uncultured Bryobacterales bacterium
ATTAAATGCTCTTCTGCGTGCTCCTCGAACAGCTCCATAAGAGCGTTGCCGGGAGTTGTCTGCCGCGAGTGACTCAGCAGCCATTGCGGGTCGCGAACGTTCTCTAGGGTTGGTCGCGTCTGTCCGGCGGGCCAGTATTCGACC
The DNA here is from genome assembly GCA_937859895.1 of uncultured Bryobacterales bacterium. Taxonomy (GTDB): domain Bacteria; phylum Acidobacteriota; class Terriglobia; order Bryobacterales; family Bryobacteraceae; genus Bog-105. The sequence continues at coordinate 12,964 of CALMAV010000211.1, forward strand.
ACAGCTTCGCGCATGGACAGCTCTCGAAAGTTTCCAAAATCTATGGTCTGCTCGCCATACTGAACCTGTTCCGAACTAGTCGCATCAACAGCTACCTGCCGCAGCAGCTCTTTCGATAATTCCATCATGCCGCGGAAATCCGTATAAGCCTGATAGAACTCCAGCATAGTGAACTCCGGGTTGTGGCGCGTTGAGACTCCCTCATTCCGAAAGTTTCGATTCAGCTCATAGACGCGTTCCAACCCGCCCACGACCAGACGCTTCAAATAGAGCTCAGGCGCAATTCGTAGGTACAGATCCAGATCGAGCGTGTTGTGATGAGTGATAAATGGGCGCGCCGCAGCTCCGCCATAGAGTGACTGCATGATCGGCGTTTCCACTTCCAGAAACCCACGCTCATCCAGTTGCCGCCGAAGTGATCGAAGAATCTTAGCGCGTGTGACAAACGCATTCCGTGCTTCCGTGTTCGCAATCAGGTCGACATAACGCTGACGATAGCGGGTCTCAACATCTTCAAGCCCATGCCACTTTTCCGGTAGAGCAAGCATGATCTTGGAAAGAAAATCGAGCTCTTCCACGTGCAGGCTCAGCTCGCCAGTCCGTGTACGGAACAGGTAACCACTCGCACCGATAATGTCGCCCACATCGAGCAACTCATACAGTGCATACGTTCTTTCGCTTACGGCATCTTTCTTGACATAGATCTGCAGGCTTTCGCCGTTCTGCATCAAGTGAAGAAAGCCGGCCTTGCCCATACGCCGCAACGTCTTGATGCGCCCAGCCAAACGCATTGCGACTGGCTGCTGCAGTTGCTCTGCGGTAGCGGTTCCAAACTCTTTCAGGACATCAGGGATCGTGTGCGTATAGGGGTATGGATGCCCATAGGCCTCAAAGCCTAGTGCTTCAATCTGCTTAATTCGCCCCTGCCGTTGGCGCAATAAATCATCTTCTAAAGCCAATCGCTCTCCTCAAATCAACGCCGTACAATCAGTTCGCGCAGGTGATCCCGCGTCAGAAAAAACTTGATGGATCCAGCCCGCTCAAACAGCTTCTCCAATACGCGATTGTTGAAGTGCTGGCTACGCTGGTAAACACTGCCCGGACGTGGAGACTGCGTAACGGTTCGGTGATCGTTGATTCGATATGAGTACACCGGAATCTGCGAGGCTTTCTCGTTCGCATTGAAATACATAAGCATCTGCCCACCCGGACGCAGTACCCTTAATAGCTGCAGCACGGCTTGCTCGATCAGCGGCGTCTTCAGAAATTGCAGCGCATCCCACACTAAGATTCCGTCGAAGGACGAATCGGGAAACATTAGTGTCTGATCTAGGAACCGCTGGGCATTACTGGCCGCTCCCTGATTCTCCAGAAAGTCTTTTCCGAAGCACTCACCCATCGTCCCGATGATGTCATCTGAAGAGATACGATGCCCGTAGCCTGTGATGAAGGTTATATTTGCCTGGCTGGCGCCCGACATGTCCAAAATCGAGAGATCCTGTGAATCCCTCAACACTGAACAGAACTGATCGAAGCCGCTGCTCTGCCGTGTGATGGTTGGCGGAACGTTTTCTTTTGGGGAGAGCTTTGGAAAGATACCTTTGCCTGCGCCAAACTTCATAGCAGCCTTGTTGGACGGACTTTAGAAAGCAGAGAATTTGAGACGAGCGGGTAAGAGCAGCACGATCTGTTCATGCTGCCCTTACTGCCGAACTACTTGGCCGAAGCAGTTGCAGCAGCAGCGGTATTGTTTACCGTCGAGGCTGCAGGCGTAGCTGTCACTACGGGCTGCACGCCCGCTGCAGCGGAAACCGGGCGGGTTGCCGCTGCCTTAGAGATATCAATGCTTCCCTTGAAATACGCGCCGTCCTCTATTACGATCCGGCTAGTCTTAATGTCGCCAACTAACTTGGCTTCTTTGCGGATGTCGATCTTATCAGTCGCATCTACATTGCCCTGAATTGAGCCGTGAATGATGATCTCGCGCGCCTTCAGTCCAGCCTGAACGCGGGCATTCGGTCCGATGGTCAGCCGGTGTTCCTGGCACTCAACGTTGCCTTCCACCTCGCCATCGATCATCAAATCTTCACGCGCGAAAATTTGGCCTTTAATCGTTACATTCTTGCCTAAAGCGGCAGGTCCGGTACCACGAGCGGATACCGGCTCTGTGTCGAAAGGTCGGGCGGGCGTTGACATATTTATTGTTTCTTTCCTCGGTGCTTCCGCAGGCGTCGTGGTCGATACTGGAACACCAGCCGGCCTGTCTAGCCTTTGCGGTCCTTCTTCTTCTTTTCTCTTGTTAGTCCACATGCAAAGGGCCTTCTCCTCGATCTGCTCCATTCAATCGTACTACTGGCAGACTGCCTGGCGGCCCGCAGTCCGGCACCTGAATGGGCTCTCGAAAGTGCTCTTCAGAATTATTGCATCTTGTATCTCCCCCCGCTCGTTCTGCCATAATATCGGCGGTGCCCAGGACGCGAGATTTAGAAGTTCGGCTGGAACGGGCAGAGGAACAGGTGCGGCTTTTCCAACGGGTAAGCCGTCTGATGACTCGCGACCTACTAGTCGACGATGTGCTCAACGAGATTGTCGGCCTGGTTCGCGATTTCCTCCATTGCGACTCCTGCTTAATCTACTTGGTGGACGAAGCTGAGCTCGTCCTGCGGGCTTCAGGCGAAGAAGGGCGGAGCAAGATCGGGTCCGTGCGCCTGCGCTTGAATGAAGGCCTGACTGGCTGGGTAGCCCGTGAGCGCCGATTGCTTGCTATCTCACGGGAGGCTTACAACGACCCGCGGTTCAAGTTCTTTAAAGATCTTCCGCAGGATGTCTTCGAAGCATTTTTATCAGTTCCCATCATTTCGCAAAGCAAGGTGGTAGGTGTTATTAACGTGCAGCATCGGCAAACGCGCATCCACTCCGGAGATGACATGGAGATGCTCAGCACGATCGGAGAACAGGTCGGCTGTTTGCTGGTCCTCTCTCAGCAGAAACACGCGAGCGAGCCGCAGATTTCCGTTTAGTGGGGCGCTGTCGGCCGAAAGCTGACGAAGTTAAAGCGGCATGGATTGCACCGATAGCGATGCGCACCCAATTTGAGCAGCAACTTTCGTAATCTGGAAATTCGATACTGCTTCGGATCCCACGTTGTTAACGAAAAGTTCAGGCAGTGCGGGCACTTGGCATAGCGCAGCTTCGATAAAAGCAGGATGTTGGCCCAGTAGCGGTGTTCGCAGTCGTGACATCGCAGTGGATACTGGCCGAATGCCATGCGCAGAGCATCACTCGACGATGTTCGATGTGACCGGCGAACGTTAGAACTGCCGCATGACGGGCAAACGAACGAGGATCGCTTCATGCCGCGTCCATCTTGTCTCTCAATTGATCTGCCTCTATGTAGCGCGCCCGCAGTTTGCGAAATTCAGCACTAAGCTCGGCAACCACTTCGGGAGCTTGTGATACATCCTCACGGTCAATGCTCAGGATGGGTAAGACATCACGAGTCGAGGATGTGATGAAAGAACCATCACTAGCTTCGAATTCTGATACTGAGATCTCGCGTTCAGTGACCTGTAAACCAGGAATGTGAATTTCTTCCAGGAGCAGCGCCCGAGTCACTCCTGGCAGACACCCTGACGTACTCAGCGGTGGAGTCCAGATCTGATTGCCCCGGATGGAGAAGATGTTGGCCGATGTGCACTCACTCACCTCGCCGACTTCGTTCAGTAGAAGAAATTCGTCCAACCCGGCATGGTGAGCCAACTCGTACAGGGTCAGGTTCTCTGCCCAGGAGGTGTACTTAGTTCCAGCAAACGGTGAAGCACCGAATCGTGCATTGGGCCGGTAACCGAGCCTGACGCCATCTCCCCATTGATTGAGATCGGTTGTAAATGCAATCAGATCGGTGTCGCGCCGAAGGTCAGGGGCCTCAAACAGACCGCCCCGGTTGCGGATTGCTGCTACTCGCAGTGTCGATTCGTAGGCCCCATTGGCATCCACCAGCTTGAGCAGCATGCGCTTCAGCTCGTCTGGCGCAAAGGGAAAAGGCACGTGCAACCGTTCAGCATCGTGCTGCATACGGCGGTAGTGTCGATCGTAAGCGAACAGCGTACCGGCAGCAACTCGCAGCGTGCTGAACACACCCCAGCCATTCAGAAATCCAACCTGACCCGGAGCGAGTAAGAGCTCGCTCGTGGTCCGAATCTCGCCGTTGTGAAGAAGACACCGGTGCACGTTTCGATCTTACCGGAGAAGCGTACACTCACCAGCCGGCGTCCAGATATCGCCGATTCTCTCTCAGAAAGATTCCGCCCTCGTAAAATGATTCCGGAGGAGTACAGAATGAGCGATACGTTAGCTGTTGGAAAGCAGCTGGTTGAGTTCTGCCGTCTAGGTAAAAACTTAGAGGCTATTGAAGCGCTTTATAGTCCCGAGATCGTCAGTATTGAAGCGAGTGGTGATGCTTCAATGCCTGCCCGCATGGAAGGCCTGGATGCAATTAAGGGAGAGAATGATTGGTGGTTGAACAATCATGAGGTTCATCAAATGCAAATCGAAGGCCCCTGGCCAAACGGTGACCGCTTCATCGTCCGATTCAAGTACGATGTGACTCCGAAGGCCGGGCCCATGGCTGGCCGCCGCTTTACGATGGATGAGACAGCACTGTACACCGTCAAAGGCGGGAAGGTCACGCAGGAAGAGTTCTTCTACAACATAGGCGGTTAATGCCCTTTCTGGTCAACCAACCTGATGACCAACTATGCTTGGCTTACCTGTGGAGTTAGGCAGTTCCCGGATCAGTAGTCGGCAGGATCTGGAACCGACATTGGGGGACACTAAGCTAAACGTGAAACATAACCGACTTGTGCTTTGAATGCTTGAACCTCACTCGGCTTAGAATGGTAGTCATCCACTAAGAAAGAACAGTTGAGAATCCGCGTGAAATTACGTTCCTGCCCCTTACTAATTTGTCTTGCCGGCGCTGGGAGCCAGTTGCCCGCTCAAACTACACCCAGCATGAGTGCCGAGGTAAAGCGTGCTTATGAGACGGTAAAAAGCAACCTCCTTAAAGCTGCCGACAAGATGCCGGAAGACAGCTACAACTTTAAGCCGACTCCCGACATCCGGAGCTTCGGGGAAGTGTTGAGTCACGTAGTAACGGCGCAGGTTCACTCCTGCTCTGCAGTCGCGGGGGACTCTAAAAACATTGATCTCGCTAAGAACGCCAGTAAGGCGGATATCGGCAGTGCGTTGCAGGAAGTATTTGGCGAGTGCGATAAGGCTTACGCAACACTGACTGACGCAAATGCCTCGGAAGCAATTAAGACGCCGCGCGGGGTGAGTACCCGGCTCGGAACCTTGGCCGGAAACACCACACATGACGTGGAACAGTACGCCATTCTATCGGTCTACCTTCGCCTGAAAGGCATCATTCCGCCGTCTAGTGAGAAGGCCGGCCGATAATCAGGAGAGAGAAGCAGCGTGCGCCTCTCCCTTCTCTCCTTCAGCAAGAATGTGGTTCCACCCAACCAGGGTGTGGTCACCAGTAATCAAACGAGCATCGCGCTTTGAGAAGAGATAACTCCAGGCCCATGATGCCAGCACTCCCAGGCGGTTTCGGAAACCGACAAGAAAGGCAATATGGACGGTGCTCCAGGTCAGCCACGCAATGAGCCCGGACCAATGAGCTTTAAACGGCCATTTGATATCAGCTACTGCGGCACGGCGACCAATGGTGGACATATCGCCTTTGTCGAAGTAGTGGAATCTCCTGCGCGGACGTCCAAAGATATCTTGCGCGATGTTGTGGGCAGCCTGATCTCCCATCTGCATGGCCGGTTGCGCCACGCCTGGAATGTCCCGCCCATTTTCTTTAACGGCCGCTAGATCACCCAGAACAAAAACATTCTTCAGCCCGGGCGGATTCAGATACTCGTCCACAATAACGGTGCCCTTATTAGTTAAAGGAACGTTCAGCATTGCGCCCAATGGGGATGCTTTCACGCCTGCGCCCCAAAGCACCACGGCCGCATCGATACGCTTCCCATTCACCACCAAATAGCCTGGCTGTAGATCCTCTACTTTGCTATTGACGTGAACATTCACCCCCAAGCCCTTGAGCTGCTCGGCTGCACTGTAAGACAGGTCGTCAGGGTAGCTGGCAAGGATCTTTGGTCCTCCCTCGTAAAGAGAGATGCTGACCTGCTCGGAGTCGAGATGATGAAAGTCCCGAGAGACGAACAATCTTGTGATGTCAGAAATTGCCCCGGCTAGCTCAACACCTGTTGAACCACCGCCAATAACTGCAAAGTGAAGCGGGGGATGAGTGCCCTTCTCAATTGCTTCTCGTTCAGCTAATTCGAAACTGAGCAAAATTCTGCGCCGTATCTCAGTCGCATCTTCCAGGCTCTTCAAGCCAGGAGCCAGTTTGGCCCACTGTTCCTTGCCGAAATAGGAGTGCGTTGTTCCAGTAGCTATGCAAAGGAAGTCATAGCGGACCTTTGTGCCGGAAGCCAACACCACATATTGCTCGTGTGTGTCGACAGCGGTAACTTCCTCCAGCAAAACACTGACATTCTTCTGCTTGCTGAAGATGGCTCGGATGGGTACCGCAATATCAGCGGGAGAAAGTACAGCTAAGGCCACCTGATAGAGCAGTGGCTGAAATGTGTGATGATTACGCCTATCGATCAGGATGATCTCCACTGGTTCGTGAGCCAATTCCTTAGTAAGGTGAAGGCCCGCAAAGCCACATCCAATGACGACCACCTGTTTGCGACGTTGTGCTCCTGCTGGTACCGCTTCGGAAGAGACCTGGTCCACAACTTCAGCCTGCATGAATAGCTTCTTTCGTTTTTACCTTCTTCAGCGCCCAGACTAGGGGAACACAGCAAAATGCCAGTAAGGCCATGTAACGCAGGTCGTCGATATAAGACCAAAGAGCGGCTTGCTGATCGAGCGTATTGCCCACGATTGCATAGGCCCGTAGCTGAGAATTCGCCGCCCCATAAGTACGCGCCAGCATCTGGGATGTTTGGGTGACCATTCTCTGGAGAACTGGGGATGTTCCGGCTAAACCATGAACGAGTTCGTTTCGGTGCAAATCTTCGTGCCGTGTCAGGATGGTATTTACAAGTGAAATCCCTATACTTCCGCCTACGTTGCGCATTAGATTGAATAGGCCACTGGCATTGCCAACCTTCTCTTTCGGCAAGTCACCAAGCGAAACCGTAGATAGCGGTACGAAAATAAAGCCAAGGGACGCTCCGCTAATTAGAATGGCCCAGGCAAGAGACGTAGGAGAAATATCCAGAGTAAGGTTGCCCCAGGACAAACTACAGAAGGCGAAGACTAGGAAACCAAACGATACTAAGATGCGCGTATCGACCTTTGACACCAGAAACCCAACCAGAGGCATAGCAATAACGGCTCCTACTCCACGCGGCGCTACCGCAACACCGGCTCCCAAGGCTGAATACGACAAAAGGTTCTGATAAAAAAGAGGCAGAAGTGTAGTTGTTCCGTAGATACAGGCGCCAAAAAGGAAGATTAATAAGCTTCCAACAAGGAAGTTTCTATTGGTAAACGTTGTTAAATCCACCAGAGGTTTCGGGTTCGTCAATTGCGTATAGATAAATCCAACAAACGTGACAATCATAAGCGCGAACGCATAACGAATCCACATTGCGCCGAACCAATCATCTTCCTGCCCACGATCGAGAATGATCTGCATGGCCCCAAGCCACAGTGCGAGTAAACCGAACCCAATCTTGTCCAGGTTGCCGGGCTTCGCATCCTTGATGTAAGGCGGATCAACTACGAAGGTTGAAATGAGAAAGATTGCCAGCACTCCGATTGGGATGTTGATGTAGAACGCCCACCGCCATGAGAATTGGTCGGTTAACCATCCACCAAGCGTCGGTCCTAAAATGGGAGCAACTACCACGCCCAAACCAAAGACGCCCATTGCCATTCCACGCTTCTCCGGCGGAAAACTCTCGGTAAGGATCGACTGTGACAGTGGCTGCAAAGCTCCACCACCGGCACCTTGCACCAAGCGTGCAATCAGAATCACAATAAGGCTATTGGCGGCTCCGCAGGCAAATGAAGCAACAGTGAAAATCACAATAGAACCAATAAAAAAGCGCTTGCGACCGAACTTAAGAGCAAACCAAGCGCTAGCCGGGAGTACTACTGCGTTAGACAGAAGATAGAACGTCAGTACCCAGCTAGCCTCATCGTTAGATGCTGACAGGCTTCCTGCCATATAAGGAATACAGACAGCGGCAATAGAGGTGTCCATCACCTCCATAAAAGCCGGCAGGATTACAGCCATGGCAATAAGCCATGGATTAATATTTTTGGTTGCTGGTTGATTACTGTCCGCCATTTCGCTTCTTTTCAGGAATTGGATGTCAAGGTACTTGCAAGTATCTAGATGCAATGGACCAGCACTAATTATTCAGAGTAAACTGATCGCGATCGGGAAAGAAAAAGTTTATAGGCCAGCAACCCCAAGACAGTACCGCCGATGTTAATGAGCACATCACGAAATGCGGGGTCACGGCCGGGAAAAAAACTTTGTAAATACTCGCTGCAGGAACCGATGATTGCACCCGCGGCGATCACTTGATAGCTTTGGCGCCGCGAATATGGCAGGGCAAGGCAGAGCAGCAGCGCCAGTATGAAAAACATGCTGACGTGAAATCCCTTGTCCAGCAGTAAATATGAAAGTCCATGCTCTGGATGTGAGACGGAAATCTGACCTGAAACCAGTGCCCACACGGCTTCAGCGCACTGCTCAGCCAGATTGGTAGACGAGAAAAATATGAAGCCCACCCAGACTGCAACAGCAGCCCTCCATTTCAGCAAAAGGGTACCTCAGGCTGCACTTGGAAAAAAGAGTGGTGCGCCCGACAAGATTCGAACTTGTGACCTCTTGCTTCGGAGGCAAGCGCTCTATCCATCTGAGCTACGGGCGCGTGAGGAACTTAGGACGGCTTACGAACTGCAGCGGATCGGGATGCTGCAGGAGAGCGCTTATTAGCGCTTACGGGACTTAGCAACTCTTCGATGTGCTGACGGATAACTTCTTCCTTCATCTGCTCGTCCCAGGCTTTGTCCTCAAGGGCAGGCGTTTGATAATGTATGTAGCCCTCTTTGTCAATCATCACAAGTTGAGGAACGACGAAGCGTCCGTCTTTGAATCCCATGAATGAGACCATCTGAGCGCTAGGCACATAGCCCACTGG
>CALMAV010000211.1:22221-24971 GCA_937859895.1 uncultured Bryobacterales bacterium
CTGGAAAGCCGACCGAGTAATCCTTTACAAAGTTGTCTACCAGCAAGTCCGCGTTTTCATTAACAGCAACGTCCAGCACTTGCAGTCCACGTGGGCCATATTCGGCTTGCAACTTCGTCATCATCTTAGATGCAGCCTGGCAATGAGGACACGTTGTGAATATAAACTCAAGTGCCACCACTTTGCCGCGAAACTGGCTCAGCAGTTTCGGCCCTTGACCCGGAATGGTAAATGCCAGTTCCGGCGCTTTCCTCAGGGCGTTAGCACTTGCAGCCGATAAAGAAACAGCCGCAACAAATACGCAAGCGACAGAGGCAAGGATCTTATGCACGGAACGCTCCAACCTTTAGTGTAACGTAGCAGCTTGAAGCTGAGGATGCTTTAAATGTTCCCACTCTGCCTGGTCCAACAAGCCTTCCACACTCCTGACTATGCTCCCTGCCACCCAGGACACAAAGAAGCCATGGTCTCCAGTGCCGGCAATCAGTTTCTCTGAAACCAGCGAGATATCACAGTGCTTCCACTTGCCCGCCAGAATCTTCGGATAGAAGGCAAAGAAGGCCCCCGCACTCTGGTCTGAATCCCACTGGGAGGCATACTGGAAGAGCGGCTCCTTTTGTTTTCCCACTAAAAGAATACGGAATTGACCTCCGGTAGTGTGCGGGGAGAGCGAAGCCGCTTGCTCCTCGTTGACAAACTGCCTCAGCATCATTCGATGATCAAACTCTCCCACTGAACCTCCGGTCAGCTCTTTGCTGTCTTTGCTCCCTGACACGTGCGGAACTTCCGGATGCGCTGCTTGAACGTGAGAAAAATAGAGCTCCGGATGCATAACCTGCGCCGAATCTACCGGCGGTTCGGTGAACACTCTTGCGAAAGCCGCTTTGCCCAACTTACGATAAACAGCATCGAAGAACTCGGTGCCTGTGGTGTAAGGAAACAGTAATGATTGCTGAATGTACAGAGGAGCATTTTTCAACTCCGGGTATTCAGCCATTGATCCCTGACTGGAGTCGACCACCGACTGCAGCATTTCTGGCGTGGGCTCGGGCGCCTTTCCGGACTGCTTCAAAGTGTACGCCATCATCAGCCAGGAAGCCTGTCCTTCCACAACCGCCGCATGAGCTAGGTTTTCGTCGTCGTTCGAGGGCGTATCGTCCATAAAGTTACCAAGATCAAAGTGCTGATCGGCCAAAGCATGTGACAGTTCATGTGACAGCGTCATCGTTTCAGCGCTTTCGGACGAATCGGCCAAAAGGAACAACTGTTTTCGGTCGTAATCATAGAACGCCGCCGCCTGCTCGGTCAGCAGATCGACTGTTGACTGGCGCAGATCATAGTCTTGCGGAACGAAGCCAAACATCTTAAGGGCAACCTCGTCCGCATGTATCTGCTCAGGCTTCATCGTTTTCTTGATACGAGCGTTTAGGAAACGCCGTAACTGCCGCTTGGACATACGTCCGTAAGCAACAGGGTGGACTTCGGAAAAGCCAGAAATCTCCGACAAAGACTTGACAATCGAGTCGATCTGGCTGAAGACCGGGTCAGTCTTGACGCCTACACCTGCCGCTATGCCGGAAAGGAGCGCACCGACAACGGCAGCGGTGAACAGAATGCGGCACTTCATTTGGGAATAGCTATTTCCAATCTACTAACATGTGTCAGCCCTGGAACAAACAATCTCAGTGGCCGGAGGTTATCAGCGCGTGAACGCCGTCCCAGGCAATCTGAACACCAATACAAAGCAGAATGAATGAGGTTAGCCGGACGATGACGTTCATCGCGGTCTCGCCTAGTAAGCTGGCAAGTCGTTCGGCGAACCGATAGCTCAAATAAACGGTGATTGCGACTAGTATTGGGCCAATAACCGCGGAAAGGATCGCAACCAGGTTGCTGCGGTGGGGCGTCTGCGCAGCGCCTAGCGTAAGCGCGACGGAGATGGAACCGGGCCCTACCGTCAGTGGCAGTGTTAAGGGATAAAAAGCACGATCAGCGATGTCCTGGGAGGTTACTTTCTTAATCGCGTGGTCATGCGCCTGCTCGGGCTCCTGTTTCAACAGGGTCCAACCGGTGGAGATAATCACCAGCCCTCCGCCGACCTGAACTACCGGGATGGAGATCCCGAAAAACTTCAGGATCTGACCACCAATCAACATGGATCCGGTCAGCAGCCAGAAACTGTTTAGCGCAATCTTGCCTGCGAGCAGGATGCGTGAATCGCGCGAATACCCAGGGGTCAAGCTGAGAAAAATAGGGCTGTTAGCGAGTGGATTAACGATAGGGAACAGCGCGGTGAGCACCACCAGGCAGCTCTTCAGAACATCAATAATGACCGCAGTCGGCATCCCAATCAGGATAAATGGCCTGGGAGCCGGAAGCCGGTTTCCAATGCTATTCTGAGAGCGTTCTCCCCCGCCCTTTTCAAGTCAATGGATTTCCTTGCAGGTCTTAATCCGCAACAACGCGAAGCGGTAGCTCACGTCGAAGGGCCCATGCTGTTGCTGGCCGGTGCAGGTAGCGGTAAGACGCGCGTGATTACGAACCGCATCGCTCATCTGATTGAGACCCACAAAGTTCCGGGGCCGGCCGTATTGGCGGTGACGTTCACGAACAAGGCCGCTGATGAGATGCGCAAGCGTGTGCTGAGTCTGCTCAGCAATCCGACGACGTCATACACTCCCCTGCTGTCCACGTTCCACTCGTTTTGCGTCCGGCTCCTGAGGCGCGATGGCGCTACGCTGGCCGAGATC
>CALMAV010000212.1 GCA_937859895.1 uncultured Bryobacterales bacterium
AGTGATGAAAGCGCAGGCCGGGTCTGCCGAGATTGCGCGGGTTTGCGAACGCATTGAACTTCTGGGTTATCAGCCGCATATCATTCCCGGTGAGGTACGAACGGCTATCGGCATTACGGGCAATAGCGGTCCGATTGACACGGCTGAGTTCGAAGGTATGGCCGGGGTCGCCGAGGCGATTCGCGTATCCAAACCTTATAAGCTGGTCAGCCGCGAGACGAAGGCGGAAAACACGATTGTTTACGTCCATGGCATTCCAGTTGGCGGCGATGACATCGTTTTCTGTGGCGGGCCTTGCGCGGTGGAGAGCCGCGGACAGATTTTGGAATCGGCGCGCGCAGTGAAAGCAGGTGGCGGACAACTGCTTCGAGGAGGCGCCTACAAACCTCGCACGTCTCCCTACAGCTTTCAAGGATTGGGCGAAGAAGGGCTGCGTTATCTGGCCGAGGCTCGCGAGGAAACCGGGCTTGGCATTGTCACCGAGGCTGTCGACGTAGAGACCTTTGACCTAGTGGAGCGCTATGCCGATTGCGTACAGATTGGCGCCCGCAATATGCAGAACTTTTCTCTGCTGCGAAGAGCTGGCCGATCACGTAAGCCGATCTTGCTGAAACGTGGCATGTCGTCGACGCTGGAAGAGTTCTTGATGGCAGCCGAGTACGTCCTGGCCGAAGGCAACTACAACCTTATTTTGTGCGAGCGCGGGGTGCGAACCTTTGCTGACCATACACGCAATACGCTGGACCTAAGCGTTGTACCCGCGGTGCAGGCGCTAAGTCACTTGCCCATCATCGTGGACCCAAGTCATGGCACAGGCAAACGCGACAAGGTAGCGCCTATGTCGCTGGCAGCCATTGCAGCCGGAGCTAACGGGCTTATCGTTGAGGTGCATCCTACGCCTGAGAGCGCCTTGTCGGATGGTTACCAGTCGCTCGATCCGAAGCAGTTTGCAGAGATGGCTGATGACTGCCGCGCACTGGCAGGATTGTTGGCAAGTCGACGGAGTGTGCTGAGCCACGTTTAGGGCATACCGCCCTCAAGCTACACTAGCGGTTGGCTTGGCTACGTAGGCGGCCAAAACGAGACTATGAAGATTCATGAGTATCAGGCGAAATCGATCCTGGCCAAATACGGGGTTCCGGTGCCGCGTGGGGAAGTTGCCTACACGGTAGAGGAGGCCGAAGTAGCCGCACGAAACCTGGGCGGCAGCGTCGTGATCAAAGCGCAGATCCATGCAGGCGGTCGCGGCAAGGGCGGCGGTGTCAAAGTGGCGAAGAGTGTGGCCGAAGCAGGGGAATTGGCCAAGAAGATTCTCGGCATGACACTCGTGACTCACCAGACCGGGCCCGAAGGCCGGGTGGTGCAGCGTTTGTTGGTCGAGGAAACACTCCCAGTTGAGCGCGAGTTGTATCTGGGCATCGTACTGGATCGGACAACTGGGCGGAATGTCTTCATGGCGTCTAAAGAGGGCGGCATGGATATCGAAGAGGTCGCCGCGAAAACCCCTGAGTTGATTCTTCGTGAGGAACTGATTCCCGGGCAAACGTTGCAGCCCTTTCAAGCGCGCAAACTTGCCTTTGGTATGGGCATTCCAAACCCGAGTGTAAATGCTGCTGCCGCTGCTATGACGGCGCTCTCCAAGGCCTATGACGCCATTGACGGTTCACTGGCGGAGATCAATCCCTTTATCCTGACCAGTGATGGCAAGGTGTATGCGCTCGACGCCAAGATGGCCATCGATGACAATGCCATGTACCGGCACAAGGATCTGGTGGAACTCCGCGACCTGAACGAAGAGGATCCGCTGGAAGTAGAAGCTTCGCGCTTCAGCCTAAACTACATCAAGCTGGACGGCAACATCGCCTGTATGGTGAACGGTGCCGGGCTTGCTATGGCGACCATGGACATTATTAAATATGCGGGCGGACAGCCGGCGAACTTCCTGGATGTCGGGGGTGGCGCGAATGCAGAGCAGATTAAGAATGCCTTCCGGATTTTGCTGTCGGACACCAGCGTAAAGGCGGTGCTGATCAACATTTTCGGCGGTATCCTACGCTGCGATGTACTGGCAAACGGCGTGGTCGCCGCAGCGAGCGAATTGGGAATTACTATTCCCGTTGTGGTCCGCATGGAAGGCACTAACGTGGAGTTGGGTCAAAAGATTCTGACTGAATCCGGTTTCAATTTCACCGTGGCTGACGGCATGAAGGATGCGGCGGAGAAAGTCGTCGCACTCGCACAATGAGCGTACTCGTAAACAAACAAACCAAATTGTTGTTCCAGGGCTTCACCGGCCGCGAAGGAACTTTTCACGCCGAGCAGGCAATTAAATACGGTACGAACGTGGTTGGCGGAACGACTCCGGGTAAAGGTGGGCAAACTCATCTGGAGTTGCCCGTCTTTAACTCTGTCGAAGAAGCCGTAAAAGCTACGGGAGCTAACGCGTCGGTGATCTTTGTTCCGCCGCCCTTTGCTGCTGACGCCATCATGGAGGCCGCTGATGCAGAGCTGCCGCTGGTGGTGTGCATCACCGAAGGCATTCCGGTGAACGACATGGTCCGGGTCTGGGCCTACCTTCAAACAAAACCGGCGACCCGGCTGATTGGGCCAAACTGTCCCGGTGTGATTACGCCCGGCGAATGCAAGATCGGCATCATGCCCGGGCATATCCACAAGCCAGGAAATGTCGGCATTGTTTCGCGGTCGGGCACCTTGACCTATGAGGCAGTAGGCCAGCTAACGAAGCTAGGCATTGGACAATCAACCTGCATCGGTATTGGTGGTGACCCTATTATCGGAACCAGTTTCACAGACGCCATCACACTGTTTAACAATGATCCGGATACACACGCCATTATCATGATTGGCGAAATTGGAGGCAGCGCAGAAGAGACGGCTGCTGAGTATGTGAAGGCTCACGTGCGCAAGCCAGTGGTCGGCTTCATTGCCGGCCAGACTGCTCCTACCGGGCGCAGAATGGGCCACGCAGGAGCGATTATCTCTGGCGCTTCCGGTAAAGCGGAAAACAAGCTGGCTGCCATGGAAGAGGCGGGCATTGTGGTTTGTCCATCGCCGGCTATGCTGGGTGAAAAGATGCAGCAGGCGCTAGCTAGTTCAACACGTTAGGACACGAACACTATGAGTTTGGAACGTACATTTGGAATGATTAAGCCCGACGCGGTGGCGAAAGGACACTTGGGCGCCATCTTGTCTTTCATTGAAGAGAATGGATTCCGCATTGTGGCTCTAAAGACGAAGCGGATCTCACGGCATGAGGCAGAGGCGTTTTACGCAGTTCATAAGGAACGTCCGTTCTTCGGCGGACTGGTAACCTTTATGACCGAGGGTCCAGCAGTGGTAATGGTATTGGAGCGGGAAGGCGCCGTAACGAAATGGCGCGAGATCATGGGTGCTACCAACCCTGCCAACGCCACGGAGGGAACCATTCGCAAGCGGTTCGCCGAGAGTATTGAACGCAATTCGGTGCACGGTTCAGATGCAGCGGAAACAGCGGCCCAAGAGATTCCATTCTTCTTCAGCCAGTCAGAACTTAGTTAGTTCAAGTGGTTGAAATGAAAAAAGGCGACCCGCAAGGGTCGCCTTTTTCCTTTAGATTGGAAAACGAATTAGGCTATACGCGGTTCTAGGGCCGACAGCTCAAAAGTGCTAGCCAGCGCCTTTTTAGTCTTTTCAGCCAAATTGCGCAACTTAGCCTGCTTAGGACGGCTCAGGCGACGCTCAACACTGCGACGGGCTCTTAGAAGACGAATGCGAACGGCAGTTTCGGACCAGCCATGCTGACGAGCAATTTCCTGAACCTTGTAGCCTTCAATGTAGTGACCTTCTAGAACAACCCGATCATTCGGCTTGCAATCACCCAGAATGCGCTTTACGTCAATAGCGGCGACGTTCATCCGGGGTGGTGCTTGTAGTTCAGGGAGAGTTTGAGTTTGGGGTTCCCGGCGAAGATAAGTTCGATGGATGTTCAAAGCGATGCTATTAGTCCAAGTAAGAACGAGCGCAGGATCACGGAGCTGTTCGCGTCGTTCCCAGCCTTTTGCCCATGCAGCTTGCGCGGTGTCAAGTGCAGCATCGTAGGATAAACCGCGCGATACCAAAAAGCGCACTGTCAGATTGAATCCTTTTTGATAGGCCTTGCCGTAATCTTCGTTTGTCATTAATGTTTACCGATCCTAATTCGTTCCGCTGAGCCGCGATTGCGAGTAGTGTTGATTTCTCACCAACCTCGTCGCAATCGACACGTTTCTATAGGCATTTTTTATGCCATGGGATTTTTCTTAGGCTCTTATCAGCACCCAGAAATCCAAGCCCTAATAGAATCAACGACTTGGTATTTCTAGTAGGCGGATTATTTTTGAAACCAAACTGCCCCATTGGATGTACTTATGCCCGGAACGAGAAAAATTTGCCGCTCATGCACGTATTGAGCGAAACGTTTTCAGGCTGGAACTATGTTTAAGGCCGGAATCAGGCGGAGACAGAAGGAGAAGATCCCTTTTCATGGAAAGTTTGACTACGACTCTCTTGGGATCGAGCATCTGATGCATTGTTAGTTCGGTGCACCGGCGGCGCGAACGGAATTCCAGCACGGCATCGTTGGCCAAAAGATCGCACCAATCAGCCTAGCGCTGCTCGCGCATCAGGCGGAGTTACTGCTTAGTGCGTTCTGTTGTTATGTCACAAATAGGTATCGTCTGCGCCAATGTTCCGCTCCTACCTAGCGATGAAGGCTACTCCGTGGCTGTGCCCCTGAATGCGGCTGGAGGCCTTCGATTATGATCAGGTGCAACTAATGCAATTGCAAAGGTTCGGGTAACCCACTCGACCGGATTCTAAAGGGTTGAGGTGGTACCAGGTTTCGAAACCGGAGTTTCCGTCTTTTCGGGTTCTTCCGTTGCGGCCTTCATGCTGTCCTTAAAGGAGCGAATACCCTTGCCGAGTCCTTGGCCCAGTTCAGGAAGCTTCTTTGGTCCAAACACAAAGAGGCAGACCGCGAGAATGATGAGCAAGTGCTGGGGCTGGAGAAGACCTTCAATCATGTCCACAGTATATATGAAAAAACCGTCTCTGGCTGATTGACAACGAACACCTGTTGTGCGGTTGACATGAGCCAGAGCCTCGGGTATAGTTCTGAAGTACTGAACTATCAACGAGTTGAGGCCTGCGGTTCGGGGAATAGGAACGGCAAATGACGGGGTCGTTTGACAATTACGTGGAGCTGTCGGATGCCGCAGATAATGCGGACTATCAGGCATTTCTGGACGATTACAGCAGTCACTTTAAGACACCAAACCGGGAAGTCCTCCAAGGGCGTGTTCTCACCGTCTCGGAAAAGGAAGTCATCGTTGATATCGGGCGGAAGATTGAAGGTTTAGTTCCTGCCTCTCAATTCACCCTTCACGATGGCAAGCCGAATGTGGCACCGAACGACATGATCGAGGTTATGTTCGATCGCAGCGGCAATCAAGTAGAAGGCTACATTCTGCTTTCGTACGAGAAGGCGCACCAGATTCACATTTGGGAGGATCTGGAGAGGGCTGCAACGGACGGAACTCCTGTACAAGGCCGGGTGCTGAATCGGGTTAAGGGTGGACTGGCAGTTGATATCGGGGTGATTGCCTTTCTTCCCTCGTCGCAGATTGAGATGCGGCCACTGCACAACCTGGATAGCTACATCGGTCGCGAGATCGACGTGCGCGTTCTCAAGTTAAACAAGAGACGTGGCAATGCAGTGGTTTCGCACCGGGTACTGGTTGAGAAGGAACATGTTGCCCGAAAATCGGAGTCTCTGGCCAAGCTCTATGAAGGTGCTGAAGTTGCCGGAGTTGTTAAGAATCTGACGGATTATGGTGCCTTTGTTGATCTCGGTGGTATCGATGGATTGCTGCACGTCAGCGATCTGAGTTACGGCAATGTGGTTCACCCCTCGTCCGTAATCCAGGTAGGCGACGAGATTGTGGTCAAGGTGCTCAAATTCGATCGGGAGAAGGAGCGCATTTCCCTTGGCCTGAAGCAGATGCGTCCTGACCCCTGGCTTGACATTGAGGCGCGATACCCTTTGCAGAGCCGGGTAGCCGGGCGCGTTGTGAGCGTGACTGATTACGGTGCGTTTGTAGAGTTAGAGCCAGGTGTCGAAGGCCTAATCCACATTTCCGAGATGACCTGGAGTCGCCGGATGAAGCATCCGGCCAAGATCGTAAAGGTTGGGGACGAGGTCGAAGCGATCGTTCTGGACATCAAACCGCGTGATCGCCGTATCTCGCTCGGCATCAAACAGTTGGAAGCAGACCCCTGGACTACTGTGGCCGAACGATATAGTATCGGTTCCGTTGTCGAAGGCCGTGTTCGAAAACTATCAGAGTTCGGTGCCTTCATCGAAATTGAGGAAGGGGTCGACGGACTTGTTCATATTTCAGACATGTCCTGGACTGCGCATGTAAAGCACCCGTCTGAGGTGGTCAAGAAGGGCCAGATTGTACAGTCGGTAATCCTCAATATCGATGCGCCAAGCCGGCGTCTTTCGTTGGGGATCAAGCAGTTACAACCAGACGCATGGGAGACGTTTTTCCGGACCAATCAGATTGGCGACGTCGTTCGCGGTCGCGTAACGCGAGCAGCGGCATTCGGAGTGTTTGTGGAACTGATGCCCGGCGTGGAAGGGCTCTGCCATCGAACCGAGATCATCGAAGCTGCGCGCAACCCGGGGCAGCGAGCGCCCGAGGCCGATGAGCCAGCTCTGCCGATTGGCGAGGACTTTAATTTTAAGGTTATCAAGCTGAACGAAGCTCAGAAAAGGATCGGCTTGAGCCAACGGGCCGCTACTGTTGATGATGAACAGCACCGCTTGCAGGACTATAAACGCCAGGCTGCAGCTGCCTCGTCGAGAGTCGGCTATGCTATCCGCCAACTCCAATGGGAAGAGAAGGACGGAGAAGAATGAGAAACAGCCATGACCAAAGCTGAGCTGATCGAAGAAGTCTCAAAGGTCGTTGAGATGACCCGCAAGGATTCCGAGACGATTGTTGAGACCATCTTCGACAGCATTGTGAACAGCTTGCACAAAGGCGAGAAGATTGAGATTCGAGGGTTCGGTAGTTTCCGGACCCGGCAGCGTCAGCCTCGGGTTGGTCGAAATCCAAAGACAGGTTCTCGCGTAGAAGTACCCTCTAAGCGAATACCGTTCTTTAAACCCAGTAAAGAGCTGAGAGATCTGGTCAATGGCGGATCGTCTGATGATGGCGAGGATGAATTAGATTCTTCCGAGCCGACGCTGGTCTCAGTTAGTGAACGGAGTGATGGAAAGCCTTCCGGAACCTGACAAGAACGCCAGTGGCTCATCGCATCTTTGGACGCCGTGGCGGTCCACTTACATGAAAGCAAAGGGTGAAAACCTGGGTTGCATCTTTTGTAATGCCGCAGCGAGGGACGATGACAGCAACACGCTTATACTCCTGCGTGCCCAGTTCTGCTTTCTTATTCTGAATCGGTATCCATATACCAGCGGCCATCTGATGATTGCTCCTTACCAGCATTCGTCGCGACTGACCGAGATCGCAGAAGAGGCTGCGCTTGAAATGATGCGAATGGCCAGGCTGAGTGAGACGGCAATCGAGAATACTTATTGGCCTGATGGTCTGAACATTGGCATGAACTTAGGTGAAGCGGCCGGAGCGGGAATAGCGCAGCACATTCATCTGCACGTTCTGCCGCGTTGGAAGGCTGACGCGAATTTTATGAGCACGGTAGGCAACACGCGAATTATTCCGGAGGCTCTGGAGGAAACTTATTCCAAGCTGCAAAGGGAGCTGAACCGGCTGGCAGCTTAAGCGAGTAGGGACGTCACTGGGCACTCGAAAGCGGCATCAACTCTATCTAATTTTTCGGGCCGCTTTCGATAGCTTGAGTGCGTTGCTCGTGCAATTCAAGAATGCGTACCAAGGTTCTGAATCGCTCATTGGTGGTTTCATTCATCTCGCGCACAGTCTCCCTGAGGTTGGAAACAGCGGCACGCAGCTCCTAATTCGAGGCTGCTGCGGGTGCTTCACGAATAAAGGCATCTGGATCGACACCATCTCAGCGTTCCTTAGAGTACTGCCGCATCAGTGTTAGGCAGCGACTTAGGTGATAACCGACATGCGACTTTCGCGCTTCACTTCCGACGTGTTTGCTCGAAGTACGTGACTAGCCTGCCGAATGGAGATCCAGTCACGCAAATAGGTCTGCAACAGCGATGCGAAGTCCGTAGAACTCAATGGCTTCGCCAGTACGTGCCTCCCTGTTACTACCGTCGTTAGAAAGCACGTTCACCGTTTGTGTCGTTGGATAAACCAACCACACCTGTTCGGCTCCATGCTCCAGGTACAGATCTACTTTGGTCAGCAGCTTGCGATTGCGGTTCCCCGGAGAGACTACCTCAATTGCTAATGCAGGTGACCTGCCCCCGTTAGTTGGTCCAGTGAGACTTCTGAAGATATCACGTAAGC
>CALMAV010000213.1:0-5447 GCA_937859895.1 uncultured Bryobacterales bacterium
CTAACGGTCTGGACGAAGAACGAGTGGTGACATTTGCGCAAGAAGTTCGCGACCTGAATCGGGACGGTCTTCCGCTTCGTGTCTTTTCTGGTCTCGAATGCGACATCCTGCGCGACGGCACCATGGACATTGCTGAAGGCGCGCTGGCTGAGTTGGACTTGGTCATAGGCAGCGTCCATAGCCACTTTAACTTGGAATCAAATGAGATGACGGAGCGGCTTCTTCGGGCGCTTGAGTCACCGAATCTGACGATTCTGGGGCACGCCACCGGACGCATATTGTTACAGCGCGACGGCTATGCCTTTGACTTCGAGAGAATAGTGGACCGTGCTGTTGCAAACAAGGTGGCCCTAGAGATCAACGCAAGCCCCGCACGCCTTGATTTGCCCAGCCATCTGGTGAGAGCTGCGAAACGGAAAGGCTGTCGCTTCACGATCTCGACTGACTCGCACCGGCCGTCAAATTTGCAGAACATGCGCTATGGAATCGCTACTGCTCGCCGGGGTTGGCTGGAAGCTGCGGATGTACTGAATACTTTGCCAGTCGATCAGTTTGGTGGGGCCATTTATTAGTCTAAAAGAGTAATTGGGACTAGATGATTGCACAACACCAGACTCTCGACGGGCAAGTTCGTGAAACGGCTCAGGAATTTCCAGGTGAGGTTGTTGGGATCCGATACTCGATTAGTTACGACTGGAACGGCGATCCGGCGATATTTTTCCGAGTTCTTTTGACTGATGATGCAAGCAGGATCGAAGCTCTTGCAAACATTACAGGAAGAGTAAGAGAAAAGTTGTTCTACAATCTTCACCTTCGCGAATCCGAACTTACGCCTTACTTCAATTTCCGCAGTAAAAGCGAACTTGCGAAAATCACCGATCCGGAATGGGAATCGCTGAAGACCTGCTAAAGCTTGCGAGCCATCTCGCAAATCCACTTAGCGAAGATTCGGAGCAGGCTTGGCTTCGGCGCTCGGTTTGAACGGCTTACTATGCAATCTTTCAATTGTTTGTCCAGGAAGCTGCCCAGCAATGGTCGGGTTCGGAAGCAGCACGGCTTGGATTGCAGCGGACATTCAGACACGATCAGATGAAGGACATATCACGAAGGGTCTTGGTCGGTTCATGGACCGGGTGGACCACTCCATCACTCCCTGTGCCCCCAGAACTGCGCACAGTAGCCGAATTGTTTATAGGGCTGCAAGAAGCTCGTCACCAGGCTGACTACAACAATCAGAAGCACTGGACCCAAACCGAGGTGGCTTCAAATCTCAGCAGTGCCCAAACTGCATATCAGGAGTGGAAGCAAATCAGTGGCAGCGAGGTAGCAAACGAGTACTTGCTTTCGCTTCTTGTCGGCAAAAAACGTGAGTGAGTCAATCGGATCCGGTGTTTGGACGGCGCATCCTGCTTACAGCACTCGTGAAGCATATATCCGCCGTTTAGATTGCAGCATATACAAGAACAACGATCTCTAAGATCAGCAACTATGAGGGTCGTTGCGGACCAAGTTTTTGGTCGGAGGTGATCTCTTAAATGCTGCTCAACATTCGTAGCATAGCCGAAGCCCGGCTCGACTGATCTTCGTGGCGCGAGACGACCTAAGACAGTCACGTGCGAGCGCGTTTGCCCTCGAATTGTGCTCTACAGCTTATATTGACCCACCTGAAGCAGGATCTTGTCCTCGACGCTTAATGAGATTCCGCCATGAGCGCAGTCGACGTGAAACTATGTACTTGCGGAGAGTGACAATCTACCAATCAATAACCCATGGGAAAGCTACCTCCATGAAGCCTCAGGCTCGCCTGCGCCTCGCCTTAGATTTTAAGAAGAATGTGATTCTTGTCATCAAGCCGGGTAGGATAAGCGTTGATTGAGCACAGACCCGTGATCGCGTTGCCCGTACGCAGATCGAACTTCCAGGCATGCAGCGGACAGAGTACCGTCGCATCTCCCACCAAGCCATCTGCCATGGGCCCGCCTCTGTGCGGACACATGGCATCAATGGCAAACACCTCGCCGGCTCGCGTATGGAAAATAGCAACCCGTTTACCGTCAATCTCGAACGTACGGCCTTCTCCAGCCGGGATCTCACCAAGAGTTGTGACGAAGCGCTCGGTTCCGTTCCCGCTCATTGAATGACTCGTAACAGTGATGAGAATTCGTTGGGAACCTGCGAAGTAAGAGCAGCCTTCCACGGATCTTTGTAAGCGGTTGTGCTGCTCAACAGGTTGGCTTCCAGTTGAGCGGCAATGCCTTCACTATCGTCGACTACGATGGCGCGAATCTTCTCAAGGCCCACTCTCTCAACAAAGCTGTAAGTTCTTTCTAAGTACTTGGCATTCTCGCGGTAATATTGCACAAATCGAGATAAATAGGTCATCACCGCATCCGGGCTGTCTACCGTGCAAAGAATGTCACCTTTACGAACATGCGCCCCTGCGGCACCGCCAATGTAGAGTTCCCATCGGCCTCCTTCTACCGCGACTGCGCCAAAGTCTTTCACCATGGCTTCCGAGCAGTTGCGCGGGCAGCCAGCGGTCGCCATTTTCAGTTTGTGCGGCGAATCGATACCTTTCAAATAAGTCTCAATGCGGACTGCCAGCGCAATACTGTCGCCCACGCCATAACGGCAGTAATCGGTTCCGATGCAGCTCTTGCAGGTCCGGTAGCTTTTCCCGTAAGCGTGCCCGGACGGCATGCCGAGGTCTTGCCACATCTTGGGCAGGTCATCTTTCTTAACTCCGACTAAGTCAATGCGCTGACCGCCGGTAAGCTTCACCAATGGCACATGGTACTTTTCGGCCACGTCAGCGATGCGACGCAGTTGAGCAGGCGAAGTAACACCGCCCGCCATCTGTGGGATCACAGAAAAGGTGCCGTCCCTTTGTATGTTGGCGTGCACGCGCTCGTTGATGAAGCGAGCATCGCGTTCCTCTTCATATTCACCGGCCCAGATAATACTCAGCAGCGATGCCAGCCCGGGTTTGCTGCCCGCGTCTTCTTTACCGCCCGCCAGAGCTTTGAATACCGAGGAAACAGATTTCAGATTCTGCTCACGACAGGCGCGAATTAAATCCGTCTTGTTAAGCGGCACACCAGGCACGTAGTAGTGAACCGATGGATCTTCCTCCAGATGACCACCGGCAGCCCACTGGATCACCTCCTCCACCAAACCCTTGCAAGAGCCGCATCCAAGACCCGCGCGCGTTGCATCCATGACGGCTTTCGTGGTGCGGCGGCCGCTTTTTACGCAGGCCATAAGAGCACCTTTACTGACACCATTACAGTTGCAGACCTGCGTGTCAAGCGGCATCTCGTCCATCGTCACCCTCTTCGATGGCGTTCCCAGGTCAAAGAGAAGGGCAAGCCGGTCTTCGGGCAGAGGTGTATTGCGATCGAAGGCTTGCGTAAGATACGCTGCCTTGCTGATGTCGCCAAGCAGTATGGCGCCTATCAAACGGCCGTCTCGAACAATGAGCTTTTTGTAAACTCCCTTCTTCGGCTCGGTGAACTGTATGATTTCATCTCGTTCGTCTTCTGGCTCAGTGACGCCCATTGAGGCTAACTCGACGCCCATGACCTTCAACTTCGTTGAGACCTTGGAACCGCGGTAAGCGTTCGCTGTGTTAGCTCCGGTGATGTGATCGGCCAACACCTTGGCCTGTTCCCAAAGAGGCGCAACCAAACCATAGGACATGCCGCGATGTTGCGCGCACTCTCCAACAACGAAGATGTTCGGATCGTCGGGGGAACGCATGTGATCGTCGGCCACAATGGCGCGCTCAACGGTAAGGCCGCTGCGTACGGCTACTTCCACGTTTGGACTGATTCCGGTGGCGATGACCACCATGTCGCAGTCGAGAGCTGTCCCGTCGGAAAAAGATATTCCCGTGACGTGGTCTTCTCCCAGGACGGCTTCGGTGTTCTTGCGCAGATGGACCGCAACGTCCATCGCATGCATAGTGTTTTTCAGAATCGACCCGGCTACACCGTCCAGTTGCTGGCCCATAAGGTGAGATCCACGATGGACTACCTCCACGCGCAAGCCGAAATTTTGAAGACCTCGTGCAGCCTCAAGCCCGAGCAAGCCACCGCCAATGACAACCGCGCGCGCACGCCCTTCTGCATACCCGGCGATAGCGCGGCAGTCATCCAGGCTCCGAAACACGAAGACGCCCGGCTTCAGTGAGCCATCGGACCTGTGCAGGCCTCGCACAGGCGGCAGATAAGACCTGCTTCCGGTGGCAATAATTGCTTTGTCGTAAGGCTCCACGACGCCGTTACCCACTACATGCCGCGACGTTCGCACTATGCGTTCGACACGTACTCCCGCGTGCAGCTTAATGTTGTTCTCGCGATACCAGGAGAGAGGATTTAAGAAGATTTCCTCTTCATTCTGCGAACCATTTAAAACATTGGAGAGCAGGATGCGGTTGTAGTTGCCATAAGGCTCATCGCCGAACATTGTGATGTCAAACTGTTCGGCCCCGCCGCGGGCGAGAATCTCTTCCACCGCACGGGCGCCAGCCATTCCATTGCCGACGACAACGAGTTTCTGTTTTGTCATGGTTAAAACTCCATCATTCCGATGTCGAGTACGACAGTTCCTGTTTCACCAGCGGGAGCAGCAAGCAGCACTTCCAGTTGCGTCTCCGGATGCATATCTTCGACCACGGCAAGCGGCACATGAGTCGCGCCTTTGGCCGCAATCGGAAAGTAGCGCACAGGCTTTCCGTCCCGGACAAGCGCGAAGCAAACCATCTCAGGCGAAGAGCTGCCGGCTCGAAAGTAGATAAGCTGCGATCGTTTATCGAAGGGAACCTTGTAGGTAATGGGTGGAGAGAATGGCTGTGGCGACTGCAGGCCTTTTCCTTCGAACGCGAAGATGCCCTGGATGAATGTTGGTTTTTCTAACATGAAATTACTTTTTCCATTCGCGTGGCGCAGACTTTGAAATCGGGCATGCGGGAGACCGGATCGAGCTTGGGATTCGTTAAAAGGTTCGCGCGCCCAGATCCTGCGTAGTGAAACGGAACGAAGATCGTATCGAGCCGGATGGAGGACGAGAGAGCAGCCTTTAAGATGGCCTCTCCGCGTCGCGTGGTCAGACGAACCGGGTCGCCTTGCTCAATCTTGTAGGCTCGAGCAGTAGCAGGATGAATCTCAACAAAAGCTTCAGGCGCCAGCTTGTTCAGCCGTTCCACTCGGCGGGTTTGGGTACCCGATTGATAGTGAGCGAGAACACGCCCGGTAGTCAGGATAAGCGGATACTCGGCATCCGGCTGTTCCGATGATTCAGCAAACTCGACCGCATGAAAGCGGGCGCGGCCATCGGGTGTAGGGAAACCTTCCTCGAAAAGCCGGGGTGTACCAGGATGATCATCACCGCGACAGGGCCAGAAGACACCATCCTGCTTGGTGATCTTTTCGCGAGTGGCGCCGGAG
>CALMAV010000213.1:5457-5681 GCA_937859895.1 uncultured Bryobacterales bacterium
CCGGAGTAGTCAGCCACCCCACCGGCGGAGGCGCGGCGTAGCTCGTCATACATCACGGCATAGTCAGCCGAAAACTTTGCTCCGTGCCCGAATCGCTGGGCAAGTGCAGCCAGGATAGCCAGATCAGAGCGGGTACCCTCGGGGGCTTGCACTGCCGCTTGCCGCAGCAGAATGCGCCCTTCCAAATTCGTCATGGTTCCGCTCTCTTCAGCCCACTGCAGGCA
>CALMAV010000214.1:0-4465 GCA_937859895.1 uncultured Bryobacterales bacterium
TCATTAATCCGGCCACATCCTCAGTGACGGCTTTCTCCAGCACAGCCAAATCGACTACGCCGCGCTCGTTAGACTTGATGTTCTCAACCGAGTAGCCGACCATCATGGCGGTGGCAGGATTAGTGCCGTGCGCTGAATCAGGAACTAAAATCTTCTTGCGAGCGTTCCCCCGTGCCTCCTGCAACGCGCGAATCATCAGGATGCCCGTGAACTCGCCGTGCGCACCAGCAGCAGGCTGTAGGGTCACTGCATCCATGCCGGTGATCTCCGCCAGCGCTCCTTCAAGGGTGGCAATCACTTGGAGACAGCCCTGTGCGAGTTGCTCCGGAAAATAAGGATGCGCCCACGCCAGACCCTCTGTTCGCGCCACCAATTCGTTCACCCGCGGGTTGTACTTCATAGTGCACGAGCCAAGCGGATAGAGCCCGAGATCAATGGCGTAGTTCCACGTTGACAAGCGCGTGAAGTGCCGCAGCACTTCAAATTCACTTACCTCAGGAAATTCTTCGATTTCGTTACGAACATTGCCAGACCCTAAGACGTCATCAGCATCTACTGCCGGCACATCAAGGTCCGGAAGTTGATAGCCCACCTTACCAGGAGAGCTGAGCTCAAACAGCAACGGCTCTTCCTGAACGATGTGTTTGGATACCTTCTTAATCATGCGAGTCTCTCTTCACTTCCGAATGCTTGCGCGACCCGATCCATATCGGACCGCTTGTTCATCTCCGTTGCACACAGCAGAACGCATCCCTGTAGCTCAGGGTAGAACCGACCAAGTGGTAATCCTCCGATAATCTTCTGCTCGAGCAATTCAGCATTGATCTGCTCCGGCCCCTTGCCATTGGTTCGAACCACAAATTCATTAAAGAAGGGGCCATCAAATTGTAAAGGCAGCTTAGAGGCAAGGTAATGAGCCTTCGACAGATTCTGGACAGCGAGTTCCCGCAAACCTTCCTTGCCATAGAGGGCCATATACACAGCCGCCATCAAAGCTAGAAGAGCTTGGTTAGTACAGATGTTTGAGGTAGCTTTCTCACGCCGGATATGTTGCTCGCGCGTGGCCAAAGTTAAGCAGTAGGCGCGCTTTCCGTTGGCATCGATTGTTTCTCCCGCTAACCGCCCAGGGAGCTGTCGAATGTACTTTTCACGCGCGGCAATAATGCCGACAGAGGGACCGCCGTAGCTCGGTGAGGTCGCAAAACTTTGCAGTTCACCGACAACGATGTCAGCATCGCGCGGAGGCTCAATCAAGCCCAGTGCGACCGCCTCGGTGAAAACAACTACCAACAGCGCGCCTTTCGCTCGAACAATGCGCGAAAGCTCCTGGACCTGTTCCAGCACGCCGAAGAAGTTCGGCGTTTGCACAATCAGCGCCGCTACATTTTCGTCGAGCCGAGCTTGCAAGTCGTCCAGATCAAGGCGGCCTTTTGCGGTGTACTTGATCTCTTCGACCGGCATGCCCTGATGCTGCGTGCAGGTCTTCAAAGTCTCGCGATATTCAGGATGCACCGAGCGTGCGATCAGAATCTTCTCGCGGCGGGTAATCCGAACCGCCATTAACGCTGCCTCAGGTACCGCGGAGGAGCCGTCATACATAGAAGCGTTTGCTACTTCCATGCCCGTCAGCTGACACACCATGGTTTGAAACTCAAAGATTGACGTGAGAGTCCCCTGCGAGATCTCGGCCTGGTAGGGCGTGTATGACGTCAGGAACTCGCCCCGCGAAACAACCGTATCGACGATGACCGGACGGTAGTGCTGGTAGACTCCGGCGCCAAGAAAGCTTGCATAACCCAGAGCATTCTCATCCCCGCGCGCTTTGAAGTAATCGACAATCTCAAACTCGCTCTTGCCATCCGCGATTTCAAGCCTTTTGTCAAACCTGATCTCCTGCGGGATGTAGGCTAGAAGGTCACCTTGTTCTTTTAGCCCGATGGTGGCAAGCATCTCACTCCGCTCCGCATCAGACTTGGGTAGGTATCGCAAAGGTTGGTAACTCCAGAAACAGAAATGGCGCGGCTCTCATCACCGCGCCGCCTAAACATCAGGGAAGGGAAGGCCCTCTTCAGTTAATACTCGAGGCTCTATTCGGCCCCTATATACTTTTGATAATCGGCAGCCTGCATAAGTTCATTTAATTCAGGCGCGCCATCCAGCTTCACTTTGATCAACCACGCAGCTCCGTGTGGATCTTCGTTTAACTTCTCGGGCGTCTGCTGCAGAAGGTCGTTGATAACAGCAACTTCGCCGTTAATAGGTGAGTAGATATCGGATACCGCTTTAACTGACTCCACAGAGGCGAACGTCTGGCCCTTTGTGACTGCAGAGCCGACCTTTGGGAGATCTACGAATACAATGTCGCCCAACTCGTGCTGAGCATGGTCCGTGATACCAACGGTGGCCTCACTGCCTTCAACGTGAACCCACTCATGCTCTTTTGTGAAACGGTAAGTTTCTGGATAAGTCATTACTTTTCTCGTTTATAGAACGGCGTCGCTACCGTGACCGCATCTACCGGTGCATTCCGAACCAATACTTGAATCGGTACGCCGGGATGAGCATGTTCAACCGGCAAGTAGCAGAGACCGATGTTCGAGTTGGTGGTGGGGGAAGGACCGCCACTGGTCACCCATCCTGCAGGCAGGCCATCAATCAGTACTTCGTAACCGTCACGGCCGATGCCTCGCCCACGCATCTCGAAGCCTACCAGCTTGCGTGTGATGCCGCTTCTGGAACTCTTTTCAAGAGCGTCACGCCCCACGAAGTTCCCTTTGTCCATTTTGACGATCCATGCCAAGTCCGCTTCGAAGGGATTAATTGTGGCTGTGATCTCGTGCCCGTAAAGCGCCATCTTGGCCTCAAGACGCAACGTGTTCCGCGCGCCGAGGCCGCAGGGCTCAATCTCGTACTCCGCTCCGGCCTGCAGCAGAGCATTCCAGACGGTGCCGGCGGCTTCTGGCTCAACGTACACTTCAAACCCGTCCTCGCCTGTGTAGCCTGTTCGAGCAATCCGCGCAGGCACACCAGCAAATTCGCCGTCGCGAAACCAGTAGTATCGGATACTACTCAGGTCGGTGGAGGTCAGTTTCTGCGCTGTTTGAAGCGCCTTCGGACCTTGTACAGCAATCTGGGCGTAACGCTCGCTGGAGAAAACCACATCTGCCTGGAAGCCGCCCTTCAACTTCATGAGCTCAATGTGTTCGTTATCCTTCCACTGGTTGGAGGCATTGACGCAGATGAAAAAATGCGTGTCAGAGACCTTGTGAACCAGGATGTCGTCAACGAAACCGCCATGCTCATACAACAGCGCCGAGTACTGCGCCTGGCCGATCTTCAACCGTGCAGCATTGTTGGTTGAGACAAAGTTGACCAACTGTTCAGCATCCGGTCCGATTACTTCGATCTCTCCCATGTGACTAACATCGAACAGACCAACACCGGTGCGGACCGCATGGTGTTCACGCAAGACGCCCGCATACTGCACAGGCATATGCCAGCCGCCGAACTCCACCATTTTGCCGTTCATCTGGCAATGGATGTCAC
This sequence comes from uncultured Bryobacterales bacterium, assembly GCA_937859895.1. GTDB lineage: Bacteria > Acidobacteriota > Terriglobia > Bryobacterales > Bryobacteraceae > Bog-105. Next base: position 3,547 of record CALMAV010000214.1, read on the forward strand.
ACAGGGGTGTGCGTCTTAGTTCGGAAACAGCAAGGCTCATTGAAGGGAACGAAACCCCAGCGTAACACGCGGAACAGCGCAGAATCGGCCCTAAACGAGGCTCTCGCTGGGCTCGGACGCGCCGTACTCTTTGAGCTTATTAAACAACGTTTTCAAACTGATGCCTAGGATTTCAGCAGCTCGGGTTTTGTTGTTCTTGGTGTGTTGAAGAGTGAGATGGATCAGAGCTTTCTCTGCTTCGCCCACGGTGGTTCCTACCGGCAGGCGCACGCTTTCGGGCTCAAAGACCTGCGCCGGTGGCCGCGAGCCTACTGAGACGCCGAAGTCGTAGGGTAGGTGTGGGATTTGAATAGTTCCTTCGCCTGCCATGATCACCGCGCGTTCCAGAACATTACGCAACTCCCGTACATTGCCGGGCCAGGCGTATTTACGGAACGCATCCATCACTTCCGGCGTGATGCTCGTAACGTGACAGGTGTGCTTCCTGTTTAGGTGCTCAATCAGTGTGTCGCAGAGAACAGTCAAGTCACTCATGCGACTGCGCAGAGGAGGCAGTGCAATCTGAAACACGTTCAAGCGGTAGTAAAGATCTTCGCGCAGATCGCCCTTCTTAAGAGCATCATCCAGGCTTCGATTGGTAGCGGCAATCACTCGTACATCAACAGAGATCTCGCTCTTGCCTCCTAAGCGGCGAACCCGAGAGTCTTCCAACACACGAAGAAGCTTGGCTTGCGTAGCGGGCGGCATCTCAGCCAGTTCGTCTAGGAGCAAAGTGCCGTGTTGGGCTAGTTCAAAGCAGCCGGCGCGCCGCTCCAATGCTCCTGTGAAGGCGCCTTTTTCGAAGCCGAAAAGTTCGCTTTCCATCAGAGTTTCGGGCATAGCCGCGCAATTGATGGCGACAAAAGGACCAGTCCGGCGA
>CALMAV010000214.1:4475-4703 GCA_937859895.1 uncultured Bryobacterales bacterium
GGATAGCGCGGGCCACAAGCTCTTTGCCAGTGCCGCTTTCACCTACTACGAGAACTGAAGCTTTGCTGGGTGCGACCTGCTGAACCAAGGTGAAGACCTGCTGCATCTGCGGCGAGGTGCCCACCATGTCGACCAGCACGCCCGAGTACGAGAGCTGCCGATTGAGCCGCTCGGTTTCAACTTCAAGGCGACTTTGGGAAGCTGCGCGTTCCAGCAAAACGCGTAGGG
>CALMAV010000215.1:0-3313 GCA_937859895.1 uncultured Bryobacterales bacterium
GCGCCAAAGATGGTCTTACTTGTGAGCCCGGCTTCTCGCGCCACGTTTACAAACTGCACTCCTAGCGGCGAATCTCCGAGTAATTGACTAAGGGAGAACACCGGCAGCGTAGCGCAGAGAGATTTTACAAATGTACGGCGCGTTGACATGTGGGGTGGAGCCGAGACTTAACGGGTTCTGGCCGGGATCGCTGAAGGCATTGGCGTGCTACCCCGCATCCCTTGCTCAAGCGTGTTTGTCAGCAGCGATTCTTTCTCCCGCTTCAGGCGCGCGCCGGTAGCAAATGCTTCTTCGCTGCCCGGCTTATCGCCTTTGATACGGAGAATCTGGCCCAGAGTATTAAACGGACCGGGTGTTGTTGGATCCAGCCGGATTGCTTCGCGCAGCTCCGGAACAGCTCCATCCAGATCACCGCTCTGTTTCAAAGCAATACCAATCATGTAGTGCGCCTCAGCATAATCAGGCCGGATCGCAACAGCCTGCCGCATCTCAGCAATGGTGGAGGCGAAATCACCTGCTTGCCAACTGGTAATGCCCAAAGTGAAGTGCGCCTCCGGCAAGTTCGGATCCAGCCGGATTGCTTCGCGCAACTCCTTCTGGGCGGGCTCAATCTGGTCTTTCATCTTGAACGCAATTCCGAGATCATAGTGCGCCGCTGCAGAATCCGGATCGCTTTTTATCGCTGCCTCGAAAGCCTGGGCGGCTTTGTCGAAGTCACCTTTCTTCATATAGGCATAACCCAAGTTCACACGCACAGCTGCATTTGCACCATCGCGCTTCAGAATCGACTGCAACTCCTCAATGGCCTTATCTGCCTGGCGTGTCTCGATGAGCATAGCCGCATAGTCGTTCCGGGCCGCATCGTTCTTTCCATCCAGCTGCACCGCACGTTGATATGCGTCGAGACTCGCCGGAAGTTCCCGCGTGTGTTGCAGTGCTCTACCCAACGCATTCCAGCACTCCGCATTGCTTCCGTTCAGTTTTACTGCCGCTTGCAGCTCATCTCGCGCCTTCACGGCATCCTCAAGCTGAATGTAGGCGGCGCCAAGTCGAAAGCGATAGTCAAATTCACCTGGCTTCAGCTTTGCCGCAGTGACCAGTTCCGGCAATCCCCGGTCAAAATCCTTTTGGAGCCAAAGCGCCACGCCCAGATGAAAGTGCGCGGGTGCGTAATCGCTCTTCTCTGCAATAGCCGCCTCAAACTCTTTCACGGACTCAGGCGAATGGCCTAGGACTGCGTAGAGAAAACCAACCTTGTCCGCTGCTGCGGCTGAAAGCTGGCTCTGGGAAGCAGATGCCAGGGTAGCTAAAGCTCCGGCGCTATCGCCGCTTCGGATCTGCGCTTCTGCTTTGTCTGCCAGTCCGCTCCCAGTTTGACCGAAGAGCAAAACACAACTGGATAAAGCAGCGCAAACAGCAAGGGCGGAAAACTTCAAACCACTGTCATTATACGAAGTTAGAGGGTGCGAACCATGTGGTCTGGGCAGGATAGCTGCGTTAACCCGTACAACTGCGTAGGCAGATCCAGGCCATATCTAGCAAGGAACGGAACAATGGAATAGAAGCGCTCCTGCAGGTGCCGTTGCGGATAGATCAGGTTGAGCAAGTGATCTGTATCAACATCGGCATGCTTGTCACGCCGCATCGTTTCGCGCGCCGTTTTGCCGGCGAGTTTCTCAATCTGGTAAGAGATTTTTGCCAGACTCTTCTGCGCCGCTGGGGCCAGTGTGGGATCAAATTGCAGCAACTTCTCCCGCAGCTGTCCGATCGCTCCGGTCATGTTGGAGCGAAGCGAGTTCAGCTCACCGCGGAGATCATGGGGAACCAGCTTGGCGGCAATGGTGTTGCGCACCGAATCCTGTGGATGCAGCAGGTCAGTCAGTTGCAGCCCGTAGCGTGCCAGTAGTTTGTCCGCCCGCTCGTCCAGCAAGGTGAAGCTGTTGCGGGGGTAGATCACCGGCATGCGCCCGAGCAGTTGCTTGTATAAGACTTGGCTCTGCGCGAAGTAAGCAATCTCAGCCGGGCCGCCTACGTAGCTTACCGTCGGCAGCATATAGTCCTGCATAACGGGGCGAAGCAGGGCATTGGGCGATAACTCTGCCCCGTCTTGCGACAAATCATCGGCGGAGAAGGTTCGGTCTTTCGATGAGAATTGGCCGTCTTTAAACTTCAAGGCCGATCGCCGTCCGCCGTGCAAGTGAAAGAGCAGCGATGCGCCCGGGTCCAGGTGTACTTGCGCGTGATAGCCGGCTGCTTCCAGTTGAGCGCTGCGCTGCCGAAGACCCGCAAGCAAGCTCGGCGCCTGCTTCGCCGCGCTTACTAATAATTCGCCACCAATCTCCCGGATGGCCGGTTCCAGTGGATCAAGGTAAAGCAGGTCGAACTCGGCTAACAGCTTGCCGAGGAAGGATCGGAACGCGCCGCCATACGTATTAGATGCCGTGTAAGCCTCACCTAAAGCAAGCAGAACCTCTTCGCTATGCGGCAGATCACCAAGCGCTTGCTGCAGTTCAGCGAACGGGATGTCTCCCAGTGGAACCGTTCCCACAGGCACATCACGTAGACTTGCAGATTTTAGGCCTACTTTGGACGGCCGAATGGTCGCGTCGAACAGCCAGGCGTGGTCCACCTCCGCCAAGTCGTGATCCTCAGTTGCCAGCCAGAAAACCGGCACAGCTGCTACACCGCGACATTCCAGTTCAGCAGCTAATCGCACTGCCGTCAAAGCCTTAAAAATCGTATACGCTGGCCCTGAGAATAGACCTACCTGCTGACCGGTGACTACCGCAACCGTTCCTGGTTGGGCTAATTTATCAAGGGCGGCAGAAGGTCTGTTCTGCTTGCGCAGAGCCGCAACGATTCGGGCGCGTCTGTCATCAGGAAACTGGAGCGTTCGTGCTGACTCGACTAACGCGTCCAGATCAGAAAAAGGCTGCCCATAAAACTCCTTGACTTTGGAAAAGTCGTAGAGGAAATCGCCAAATAATTTGCTTGTGCCGGGGATACTAGTTTGGCGAACACACGACGGCTCCATAGTTGAATGCGCAGTTAGCAGATGAGTCTCTTCAAGCTAAAGTTACTAAACTTCGCCCAGCCGGGAGAGAATGAAAGAGAAACCATGGACGAGCAGGAATTTAAAACGCGAGCGGACGCAGCGTTGAACTCGCTATACAACCGGTTAGTACGGGCCTCAGACCGGTACGACTTTGAGCCCGACTTCAATGCCGGTGCGCTTGCCATAGAGTTTGAAGAGCCGAAAGGGAAGTTTGTTGTCAGCCCTAACGCGCCGGTGCGCCAGATCTGGGTATCAGCC
>CALMAV010000215.1:3323-4536 GCA_937859895.1 uncultured Bryobacterales bacterium
CACTTGATGAGATGATGGCAGCCGCAATTGGCAAGCATTTGAGCCAAGAGGTGACGCTCTAACTCCCGTGCCTGGCGTTTATATCTCGTATCCGTTTTGCAACCAGAAGTGCAGCTTCTGTAACTTTGCTTCCGGTGTCGGCACTGGCGATTCGCAAGGCCGGTACACCGCAGCGCTTCTGCACGAAGTAGGAGCGCATCAATGGACGTGGTTACCCGAAACGCTGTACCTCGGCGGCGGCACGCCCAGCCTGATGCCCATCGAGCAATTGACGAATTTGCTCCGCCTGATCCCGCGCGAACGCCTGATGGAAGTGACGGTGGAGTGCGCGCCCGGCACGCTGTCCGAAGCGAGCGTCCGAGCTTGGATGAAGGCCGGCGTCAACCGCGTCAGCTTGGGTGTTCAGTCTTTTGACCCAACTGAGTTGCGCCACACTGGCCGTCGTCATCGCGCCGAGACTGTGAGGGAGGATGTTGCCCTACTGCGGCGCATTGGTCTGACCAATATCAACATCGACCTGATCGCCGGGCTTCCCCATCAAACGCCCCAGTCCTGGAACGCATCGCTGGCCCATTTGGAGCAGTTGGAAGTGCCTCACTCTTCTGTTTACATATTTGAGATCGATGAGGATAGTCGGCTGGGCAAAGAGATCTTATTAGGTGGACAGCGTTACAGTACAGGGTTCATGCCCAGCGAGGAGACGGCAGCGCAGTTCTACGAAGAAGGGGTGGCGCGGTTGCGAGACATGGGTTTGCAGCGCTATGAAATCTCAAACTTTGCCCGGCCAGGCTTCCAATCCCGCCACAACTTGAAGTACTGGAAGCGTGAGCCATACGTTGGCTTTGGTCTGGATGCGCATTCGTTTGACGGCACGGTGCGGTGGTCGAATCCCGATTCACTCGAAGCATACCTAGCAGTTTCGTTGGAGAACCGGGAAGTTGAGCCTGCCTGCGCGGAAGAGGAACACTTCTTTGTCGGCCTGCGCCTGACCGAGGGCATCCAGCCAACTGCCGACGAGTGGCGTCAATTTGCCCGTCCCATTGCAAAATGGAAAGAGGCCGGAATGCTGCAACATGAAGGTAGTACGCTGCGGCTGTCCGACGCCGGAGTGCTCGTTTCGAACGAAATCTTTCAGGAGTTCCTGCTTGTCTGACCGCGATTTTATTGACCTGCGAAGCGATACCGTGACCCGCCCAAGCGCGGGAATGCGTGC
>CALMAV010000215.1:4546-6399 GCA_937859895.1 uncultured Bryobacterales bacterium
GCTATGGCGAGCGCTGAAGTGGGAGACGATGTTTACGGCGAAGACCCAACGGTCAATCGCCTGGAGCAGCGGGCGGCTGAGATCTTCGGCAAAGAGGCTGCGCTGTTTGTCCCAACCGGCACGATGGGAAATACCATTGCCGCTAAGCTGCACACCAAGCATGGCGAGGAGGTGCTCTGCGACTCGCGATCGCACCTGATTGATTGGGAGCTTTCAATGCTGGCCTGGTTCGCCGGCTGCATTCCGCGTGCGGTGCCGACGGGCAACGGCCTTCTGACATGGCCGCAAGTAGAGGCTTCACTTCGACCGAAGGGTCCACACAATGCGCCAACGACTCTCGTTTGGTTGGAAAACACGCACAACATGGCTGGCGGAACGGTGTATCCGCTCGAACAAATTGACGAGATCTGCGAGGGGGCACATAGGCGAGATTTGAAAGTCCACATGGATGGCGCGCGCATCTTCAATGCTGCTGCCGCGCTAAACGCTCCTGTGTCACGCATAACGGAGCAAGTGGATTCGGTCATGTTCTGCCTTTCGAAAGCGCTGGGCGCGCCTGTTGGCTCGTTGCTGGTGGGGAAGGCTGATGCGATTGCCGAAGGTCGGCTCTATCGCAAACGGTTGGGCGGCGGCATGCGTCAGGCGGGCATCCTGGCAGCGGCAGGATTGATAGCGCTCGAAGAGTCGCCGACCCAATTGCCGGCTGATCATGCCAACGCCCAATTTCTGGCACAGCAACTCGCGCGCGTTCCGGGCGTTGGGCTCAACCCTGCCGCCGTGCACACTAACATCGTTATATTTGACGTGAGTGGATTAGGCCTGCCTACTGCGATGCTGAGCAGTGAGTTAAAGTCACGTGGCGTACTCGCCAACGGCATCAACTCGACTCACATGCGCATGGTGACTCACCGGGATGTAGATCGTCGCGATTGCGAATTAGCTCTCGAAGCAATGGAGCAGGTAGCTTTGCAAACGGCCCGATAGCTGCTACTCGCTAGCTATCCGCGTGTTTGATACTCTTTCTGGGTGCTCATCCTTGCGGCCACGCTGGCTGTCTTCGTCTATGGTTTAATTGCGCCCATTCTGGGAGCATTGCTTCCCGGCTATGCGCTCACGCCCAGCCAGGAGGGTGCGCTCGCGCTAACAAATGCGCTTGGCCTGGTGCTCGCCTCACTCTCGGCCGGTCCTATCATTGACACTCGAGGCAATAAGCTGGCTCTGCTTTCGGGCTTAAGCCTAATTGTGATTTCTCTGGTTGGGGCACCCAACGCGGGCGGTTTTACCGGCCTCTTGATCGTCTTCTTTATTCTGGGCCTGGGTGGCGGAATCGTTGTCACCGCTGCCAACGCACTGGCCGGGGCAGTCGATCCTACGCGGCGGGGATCTGCATTGAACTTTCTGAATCTGTTCTTCGGGCTTGGCGGCATTGTCACCACATACGTGGCGAGCGAACGAATTCCGCCGGCTGCGCTCTGCTACTCCATCGCAGGCTTGGCGCTGATCACACTGCTGGTGAATGCCGCTACCAAGATGCCATCGCCCTCTGGCGAAGCGAGTTTCCGGCTGAACGAAGTGCCTGCGCTTCTCGCCAGCCCGAGCCTGCTGCTGCTCTCACTGTTCCTCTTTCTGTATGTTGCTTGTGAAGTGGGCGTGTGGAACTGGATGACCAAGTATCTGACTGCTGTTGGCTTCGATCGCACCGCCGCCGGTCACGTGGTCAGCTACGGGTTTGCCTTCGGCATTCTCGTGGGTCGCCTGGTGGTGTCACGAGTCATTATTAAGGTGCCGGCGAAAACTGTCCTGCTGGCTGCTGCCGTCTTTATGGCGATCACGACATACGCCATGCTTACTCT
>CALMAV010000216.1 GCA_937859895.1 uncultured Bryobacterales bacterium
TTTCCTCCGCCCGCTAAGCCGCCAATCAATGCACCAGCCGCAGCCCCAAGTCCGGTCTTTAATGCGGTGTTCTTACCGCGCGCTTTTCCCTCGTCCGAGTAAACACTAGAGGTGATAGGGAAACTGCGGCCGTTGTATTGGACGCTCGTTGCCCTGAGAGACAACTCACTCTGACCTTTGACGCGCGATGCACCCTTAACGCTACCGACCTCCAAAGTAACGGGAGCACCTGCCGGCACAATTACCCGACCATCTGCCGTAAGAGGTGATTCCAGAGATGCCCGGAGAGTCTGACCCTCTGAAACCCTGCCGGAATCGATTGCGTCAACCGTGCGCACAGACAATCGATCTCCTGCCGGAATCGTGACGGATTCGGGAACTGCGGGCCGCGCTTCACGAACCGGGGCGGGAGCAGGCGCAGAGTTACTCGTAGCCATACCATCAGGAGTTGCTGTAGCAGGGGTAGAGACAGGAACTGGAGCTTGAGCCCTGGCGGAAGGCGACGCTGCTGGATATCTAGGCTCGGAACGTCTGGCCATTTCGGGCGCAGCTTTCGGAGCAGTTGCCAGATTATTGGCCGGAACTGGCTCAGGAACCGGAGCGGGAACAGCAGAGGCAGAGTTAACCCTCATCTGGTCAGCAACACCGTGCACACCAGCAGTTCCATTAGCAATCTTCATCGCGACTAGTTCCACGTCAGCATTTGGCACATCCCCGCTGAGCGTTACAGCGCCATCCTTTACCGCAACAGCCACGTTGGCCTGTCGTGTGGAAGCATCAGAGTATAACTTCGACTGAATATCAGTGGTAATCTGGGCATCACTTACGGGTGCCTTGCTCGCGCACCCTGCAGAAATAGCCGACAAAATGCCAACCGTCAAAAGCGACGATCTTACTCGATTCATTTTTCCTCCAACCAGATTTTGATTCCCTGTCGCTGATTCAAGTTCCAGCAATCAGTTGTAGTCCGGCGCGTTCAGCTGAACCAGGGATAGGCGAGCCTCATGCAGCTTACCCTGCACTTCCAACAACTTCGCACTACTCTCTACGCCCGTATGGACCAACGCGCTCTCTACATCAATTAAGGCCTGGATAGCGTGCTGGATCTTTTCCCTTTGTTCAACTGTCATGCCTTTATCGTAACGTGAAACTGGAGGCCGTTGCGCTCCGGACAACCGCCTGAACGATATGATTGAACTTACAGAGCGTCCTCTGCGTTGTGGAGGTAGGACCTTCACTACAAGGCGGACACAGTAGAGGACTCGCATGTCGAAAGAAACCATTGATGTTGTGAATGGACCGGTTACCGCCGAACCGGAGGCACGATCGGAGCCGGCCAGGAACAGTGTGGCCGAATGGGCTGTAACAATCATTTTGTTGTTGTTCGGTACAACAACACTGGTCCAGGCCTTCGTTATTCCGACTGGTTCGATGGAAGATACGCTCCGGATTGGCGACCACTTATTAGTCGATAAGTTGGCCTATGCTCCATCGGGCGCCATTAGTAAGTATCTACTCCCGTATGAGGAGCCCAAGCATGGCGACATTATTGTGTTCCGCTACCCAGTTGATATCGCCTCGACATTCGTGAAACGTGTGATTGGGGTTCCCGGAGATCGGTTGAAGATGATCAACCGTGTGGTGTATCGAAACGGAGTTCGCTTAAACGAGCCGTACACGTACCATAAGCTTCCCTATGAACCGAGCCGTGACAACTTCCCCGGCGAGCCCTCCACCTTCGCAGATGGAATGCAGGCACAGCTGCAGCGCGAGATGCTCGACAACCACGTTCGAGACGGCGAAATCATCGTGCCTCCTGGGATGTATTTCGCAATGGGCGACAACCGCGATAACTCCCTTGACAGCCGTTACTGGGGATTTGTTCCACGCCAAAACATTATTGGAAAGCCGCTGATTATTTATTGGTCTTACAAGGCCTCTACCGAGGATCTTACTGGTGCCTCGGTAGGCTCGATGGTGACTCACTTTGTCGATCTGGCAGAGCACTTCTTCACGCGCACTCGATGGGATCGCACCTTACATGTAGTTCGGGGCTTTCCTGATTCACAGTTGAAAGATCAGCCTCTGCCGCTTCAAACTGGTTTAGCTAATCCCTAGGGACGACTTTATATTGATTTCAGGCAGATTTGCTGCGAACTTTGCCGCCTCACCAACACTGGAAGGATTCATGGCGACACAACGTTACGCCCTCATTATGGCCGGTGGACGCGGAACCCGCTTCTGGCCGCGCAGCCGAAAACGCAATGCCAAGCAGGTTTTGCGCTTCTTTGGTGAACGCACCCTGATTCAGCAGGCTGTTGACCGTCTTGCCGGTGTTATTCCGCCCGAGAACATTTGGATCCTGACTAATGATTATCTCCAGACGGAGATCAGCAAGCAGCTGCCGGAAGTGCCGAAGGAGCAGATCATCGCTGAGCCGTCTCAGCAGAATACAGCGCCTTGCATTGCCTTAACTGCACAGATCCTGGCCGGACTTTCGCCGGATGCAGTCATGGGCGTCTTCCCGGCTGATCATCTAATCGCCAAAGAGGATCACTTCCGTGAGTTCGTCGAAGCGGCGTACGGAGCGGCTGAGAAACAAAGTGTAGTTGTCCTAGGCATTCAGCCACGGTGGGCTGAGACCGGTTATGGCTACATCGAATTTCCAAAGGACGTGCTGCCTGGCGGCTTGGAAACTCGGAAAGTAAGCAAGTTCCGGGAGAAGCCGGACGAGAAAACTGCAACCAAGTTTCTGGAAGCAGGCAACTTCTTCTGGAACGCCGGCATGTTCTTCTGGCGCGCCTCGGTGGTTCTTGACTTGATGCGAGAGCACCAACCGAAGACAGCAACTGTACTGGCCAGCCTGCCGCCATTTAGCAGCCCTAGTTTCACTTCAAAATTGAAAGAGCTCTATCCTCTTTGCGAAAACATCTCGGTGGACTACGCAATTATTGAGAAGGCCAAAGATGTTGTCGGGTTTGCCCTCGACGACATTGGATGGAACGATGTCGGTAGCTGGGAAGCAGTGTACGAGCTAACGGCGAAAGATGCGAACGGGAATGCCTCTACCGGCGAAATGTTCTCGGAAGGCAGCCGCGGAAATTACGTGAGTGCAGGGAAGCCAGTAGCGCTGGTGGGTGTCGAAAACCTGGTAGTCGTTGACACCCCCGATGCTCTTCTCATAGTCAGCCGGAGCCGCTCACAGGACGTCAGCAAACTGGTTAAGCAGCTCGACGCACAAGACCGCCAGGAGTTGTTGTAGTCGGCTCTGCGCTTGTTTCTTTTTCGCAGCGAAGTCGAAGTGCATCGTCCCGGTTTGAATGATGCCTAAATATGGCAGTGACGAACCCCGCGCTTGGCCAGGTACTGCTGGTGGTATTCCTCGCCACGATAAAACGTCTGCGCTGGTTCAATGACAGTTGCAATCGGTCTCCGAAACTTACCGGAGGCATCCCACTTGGTCTTGGAAGCCTTGGCCGCCTGCTCCTGCTCCGGTGAGTGAGTGAAGATCACACTCCGATATTGATAACCCACATCGGGCCCTTGCCGATTCACTTGAGTTGGATCGTGTAACTGCCAGAACGCATCGAGTAGTTTGTCGTAAGAGACTTTCGCCGGATCGAAGTCAACCTCCACTACCTCTACGTGCCCAGTTCGGTCGGTACAGACGTCCTTGTAGGTAGGATTCTCCAGGTGACCGCCCTCGTACCCGACAGCCGCATCCAGAACGCCCGAGATTTCTCGAAACTCAGCTTCTACGCCCCAAAAACAGCCTGCGCCGAAAGTCGCTTTTTCTGTCATGCCGCTATTGTCTCCTACTTGAAGCAAACCGATCTCTTCTACAGGCTGGTACCCGCCGGGAGAAACCGGGTTACAGACTCAGGTATGGCGCATCTAGAAAGTGGAAGGTTGTAATGGACTTATGAAGCGATTTCCAAACAGAGCACTTCGAACAATGTGCGTTCTTGGCGGAACTGTTCTGATGCCGACAGTGGCCCTTTTCGGGGTCGAGCCTAGTGTCCGGACCTTTAATGCCGGGCAGCAGGCAAAGGTAGATGGCGTGATTATCTCGCGGGTAGGCGCTGTGCTCAAGCTGCGCAGCGATGACAACTCGGTAGGGACGATCGACCTGACCGACGATACACGCATTCAGCTAAAGCACGGAGTGTTGCGACGCAAGGCAACTATGAGCTCCGATTCACTTGTCTCGGGGTTGCGTGTCGAAGCCGTTGGACAAGGGAACGAGAAAGGCGAACTGGTCGCAGACCGTATCTTATTTGACCCGAGTTCAATGAAGGCCTCTCGGCAAATTGACACGCGTGTCTCTCCGTTGGAGTCACGTACAGATGGTTTAGAGAGCCGGACTGGGCGAGTGGAAGGGCGCCAAGGCGATTTGGAGTCAGCCCAAAAGCAGACCGACCAGCGAGTTGGTCAGGTAGGACAAGTTGCCGAGCAGGCCAACCGTGGGGTCGGCAGTGTGAACGAGCGAGTGTCCAACCTGGATAACTACCAGGAAAAATATAAAGAATCAGTCTATTTCAAGCTGAACAGCACAGTTCTGGAGGCACCTGAAAAAGCTAAGTTAGACACTGTCATTGCACAGACAAAAAATGAAAAAGGGTACGCCATTGAAGTAGCCGGCTTTGCCGATAAAACTGGAAAAGCCGCGCTTAACCAGACCCTCAGCGAGAGGCGTGCTGAGGCAGTGGTTCGATATTTGGAGCAGGAAGGCAGCATTCCAATCCATCGCATACTGGCTCCGGCTGGGATGGGGACGACTCACGAGGCAGCTGATAACTCAACCGAAGAAGGACGAAAACTAAATAGACGGGTGGAAATTACAGTTCTGATCAACCAGGGATTGGCATCATCAGCAGCTGGACCGAGTGCTGCTCCGGCAACTGCTGCTCCGCAGTCAACTAACGATCCTGCAACGGTAGGGGCTAAGCCACCTTCTAAATAGGCCCCTTGCAGACTTGCCTCGCAGAAGAAGCAAAAAAGGGATCGCCTGAGTCCTAAAACTCTGGCGATCCCAAGGGATGCAACTAAACTAGCGGGAAGTGCCCGAACCGGTCGAAGAACCCGCGCTTCCAGTGCTACCGGAAGATGAATCCATGCTGCCCGAGCTGCCCTTCTTGCTCTTGTGATGCTTGGATTTGCCACCGCTCATGCTGCCACTGTCGCTGCCCATGCTACCCGAGCTGCTGCCCGAACCGCTACCCATGCTACCCGAACCGCTGCCGGATTGACCTGACGAGCTGCCCGAACCGCCCATGCTACCCGAACCGCTGCCGGATTGACCCGACGAGCTGCCCGAACCGCTTGAGCTACCAGATTGACCAGCTGACGAACTGCCGGAACCCGACTGCGGCATGCCCACAGCGATGAGGGGCAGTGAGATGCCAGCAAGAAGCAGTGATTGCATTACTTTTTTCATAATTTGGTTACTCCGCCTAGTCAGACCCAACCTATTACCATTACCTGTCAAACTTTTTTTAAGTTTATTTACCAGGTATGCCGCTTATTTTTTGATTGTTGCTATCCCGTTCCCAAGTGCTGCGGTCACTTCCTGGAGTACGGCTGTCCAATCACCACGAATTGATTGCCGAAATAAGCGCATAGTCGGGTACCAGGGGGTCCAGCTGCCTTTGTCCATCCATCGCCAGTCACACTGGAAAGGCAGCATAGTCCAGGTTTGGAGGCCCAGAGCACCGGCCAGATGAGCCACCATCGTGTCTACGGTGATGACTAGGTCGAGAGTGGACATGTTCCCGGCGGTTGGCAAGACGTCCGGATCAGGTCCACCCAATCGGACAACATGCGGCGGCAGAGCCACATCCCACGAGGGACCGGCCTGCAGGCTGAAAAACGTAACGTGCGACTGCTGTAGCAGAGGCGCCAGCATTTCAGGGGGTATATTCCTGGCGGGATCGAAGCTGCTCGCCTCCCAAACAAGGCCTACGCGCAAACCTGTCTTGGATAGACGGCCTGCCTCGCCGGTGTTCCGATTCTGGAAGTGCGGACCCTTAATGTAAGGAACGCGATTAGGAATACTGTCTGGCAAACTGCGAAATACTCGCGGCAATTCGTTCACTTCCATCTGCATATCCCACGGAGGCTCGGCTTCACCCCAGGTGATTACCCGGTCTGCCAGCTGAGAGCCCTGCAGCAAGACCTTAAGCTTGGGTTGGGCCTCAACGGTCAGGCTTCGGGCGGAGGTGCGCAGGAGCGGAGCGTAACGGATGAATTGAATAGTGTCGCCCAACCCGTGCAAGCAACGAAGCAGGACATGTTTGCCTTCCCAGGAACTTCCATCCCAATATCGATGCGGATCTGGGGCGCCACGCTGTGCAATTGCGTCGCTCTCGGCCCAGGCGCGTGCCCATTCGCCTGCGAGCATATAACACGTCCATCTTGCTGCTCCACACTGGTCAGGATCAAAGCCCGCCTCTTCCGCAAGCAGATATAGGCGAGCCGCCTCGCTGACCTCCATCCTGAGGCGAAACCGTTCAGCCTGCTCAAACAAGTTCTGTGCACATAAACTCAATTTTTTACCTCCCCCGAGCCATCTGAAGGGAGAGCAATCGCGGGAGTTCCAGAAAACAGCAACTTATGACAGCAGCAGCCCCTGTATCGGCGCCGGTCGCGGGCCGGCCAAGAATCCTGGTGGTAGATGACCATTGTGTTCTTCTAGACGCTCTCTCCTTTGTGTTAGCACCCGTTTACGACACCCAGACGGTCGATTGTTTGCAGAAGCTGGATGCAGCATTGAATACTTTTCTGCCCGATGTTGTCATCTTCGATAACTCGATGCCCGAGGGTAACGCAATTGGCACAATACAACGTCTCCTTCGCAAGCGTCCAGAACTGAAGTTGATTCTACTTTCCATGCAGAGCGATGCTACGTTGGCCCGGCGAGCAAGTGATGTCGGCGCACATGCCTTCCTCCCCAAGCGCGCTTCATCCGATGAGTTGCTGCGGGTCATCGGGACGGTGCTGAGTGGAGGCCATTGTTTCCAACCCTATAATCAACTTTCGGCCCAGCCCTCCACGGCTCCATCAGGTCTGACTGATCGCCAGCGTCAAGTGCTTCGCCTGATTGCATTGGGGTTGTCGGCCAAGGAGATAGCCAACCATCTCGACATTTCAGTACGAACGGCAGAGTTTCATCGGGCTACCATCATGGAGCGGCTCGGGTTGCGCTCAACTGCATTGATGACTCGGTATGCCATGGAACGAGGACTGGTTTAATTCTTACATTCAAAGCAGCGCCTGATCTGAACACTCCAACTAGCTCAGACTAGAGGGAATGAGCTGGATTTTATGGGCGCTTCTGTCCGCACTCTTTGCTGCGGCTACTGCGATTCTTGCGAAAATCGGCGTAGCTGGCGTTGACTCCAATTTTGCTACTGCAATTCGAACCTCAGTGGTGGTCGTCTTTACCTGGGCTATCGCCTATGCCACTCGCGGATCTTCCTCGTTTGTCAATCCGGCTGGCAGAACTTGGCTGTTTCTGGGCCTTTCCGGGATTGCGACTGGATTATCCTGGCTCTGCTACTTCCACGCACTTCAGATTGGTCCAGCCAGTCGGGTAGCACCCATAGACAAGCTCAGTGTTGTGTTGGTGATTCTGTGTAGCGCCTTATTCCTAGGCGAGCCGCTGACCGGGCCCAAGTTGTTCGGGGGTTTGTTGATCTTCATTGGCGTTGTTGTAGTCGCGCGCGGCTAACCCGGTGAGCTACAAGCTTGCTGTTCTGCCTTGGCTTGAACGATGCCCTGTTCGCGCGCATCCTATTTGCACAGTAGACTTGAAGAAGCAGACCAAAGTTGGCCACATCCCTTAAACATTTGTCTCCGCTAGGACGCACCTCTCCCCATCTGCGTCGGATTGGACAGTTAGCCGTAGTGCCAGCGCTCCAACAGGCTCAGCAGTGGTTTTCGCGGGAGCGCTCATGGATCAACGAACAGCACCTGCAGCTGTGCCGGATCGCTGCGCCCACCTTCTTTGAAGGGCAGCGGGCTGCTTGGTTCCGGTTACAAATGGAAACGTTGGGCTGGTTTGCGCGATTGGATCGTGCAGGTAATGTACTGACCACCAGCAGCGACGACGAGACGCCTCGGCCATTCGTCATTTCGGCTCACCTGGATACGGTTTTCGCTCCCGGTCGCCCTGAAGAAGTGCGGCTGGGAGCAGCCGGAAGTCTGAACGGGCCAGGAGTTTCAGACAACGGTTCAGGATTAACCGCGCTGCTAGCGCTGGCTCGAGTGCTAAAGGGCGAGCGGGAGCTCCAGAGCCTGGCAGACTCGGTTACCCTGGTGGCCAATGTCGGCGAGGAAGGTGAAGGAAATCTCAGCGGCATGCGTTACCTGTGCCGGCCCTCTTCGCAACTGGCCGGGATCAGCGCATTTCTGGTTCTGGACGGCCCTTCCACCGACCACATTACAGCGCAAGCGCTGGCGAGCCGCCGCTTTGAAGTATCGTTTAGCGGACCCGGCGGGCATAGCTGGAATGATTCGGGTACGCCGAACCCGGTGCATGCGATTGGGCGTGTGATCGCCAACTTTACAGAATCAGCCGAGGCCAGGATCTCTGGGGAGCGCCGCGGCCGATGCTCATACAACTTTGGGGTAGTAGATGGTGGCAGCAGCGTTAACTCCATTCCTGCAATGGCCCGGGCCAAACTCGATCTGCGGTCAGAAGCCTCCGGCATGCTGGACGAACTAACTTCACTTCTTAGCTCAGCCGTAGAGCGTTCGCTGGAAAGTGAGAATCGGAATGCACGCGGCCCTCGGCTGACAGCAAAGATCCGTGATCTTGGCTCCCGGCCTGGCGGCAAGTTGCCTGACGGGTCCCCTCTGCTGCAAGCTATTCAGGCCGTGGATGCCTTTCTCCACATACGGTCTCGAGTAGATTGTGCGTCTACGGACGCCAATGTGCCTCTCTCACTTGGACTGCCGGCGGTTTCCATTGGTGCAGGGGGGCGTGGCGGCGGCGCTCACACAAGTGACGAGTGGTATCAGCCAGACGGAAGAGATCTTGGGTTGCGGCGCATCTTGCTGGTTCTCGCCAGCCTGGCCGATAGTGCTAACTCAGCTAAACCGATGGACGGTTCCGGACAAGCGTGAGTCCGGCGTCTGCGGAAGTAGCTAAGGACGTAACTCGAACCAGATGGAGGGCTGATGGCGCCCTCCTGATTGTTTCTCTATTGTGGGGGACCACATTTGTTGTTGTTAAGGGAGCACTGGGAGAGATCTCAACCATGTACTTCCTGGCACTCCGATTCACCCTAGCGACCGGGTGTATGTTGCCGCTACTGCTTCCTGTCTGGCGGGAAGATCGGCAACGGCTATGGCCGGGTTTGCTGAGCGGGACCATCGCGGGGCTGTTTCTCTGGCTCGGCTATGTTCTACAGACGTTCGGCTTACGTTACACCACACCCGGCAACTCCGGCTTCCTCACCGGGTTATACGTCCCGCTGGTGCCCTTGCTTGGTGCCGTTGTTTATCGGCGCAAGCCACTACGGACCGAGCTGATTGGAGTAATTGTCGCTGCGGCCGGCATGGCGGTCCTGATGGCGCCATCTATCGACCGACGTTTGCAATTCAACAAGGGTGATCTGCTGACGCTTGGTTGCGCTGTGGCGTTTGCCTTCCATCTATTGATGCTCAGCTACTTTTCGTCTCGGCGGGCGTTTGCTGCGGTTGCAGTAGGACAGATCGCATGCACAGCTGTGCTTTCCTCGGCGGCGCTGCTGTTCGACCCACCCCGCGCTACTTGGAGCAGTGCAGTTGTGGGTGCGCTTCTGGTAACCGGCATCTTTGCCACAGCACTTGCATTCACTTTGCAAACATGGGCGCAACAATACACCAGCGTTACGCGAACTGCGGTGATCCTTTCGCTGGAGCCAGTCTTCGCCCTCGCGACAGCTGTTCTCAGCGGGAGTCAGGCTCTTTCTCGAGGAGCGCTCGGTGGCGGCGCCTTAATTCTGGCCGGGATTCTGGTGGTTGAACTGAAGCCGTTTGCTGCTCGAGACCTCGCCGAACATGTCTGACCTGCCAAGCTGCAGAGTGCCTTTTCACTTACATATACTGAGATTATCCAGTTGAAAGGCCGCACTTCTCCTCCATGCTGTTTTTCCCCAATCTGAAGCGGCAAAAGTTGCTTAGCTTCGGCCTTCTGTTTGTAACGCTGGCTATCGGAATCGTGATTGGGACCATCATGAATACCGGCGTCAAGGCGAATCGTCAGGCCCAAGGCCACGGAGCGGGTGGAAGTAACGCACCGGATGCGTCTCCGCTTGTAATTCCGGAAGCACACCAAGCGTGTTGAGCCCTCGGTTGTCTACATTGAGTCGGATTACTTAGCTAAGCCAAGCAAACGTAGCCGCCACGGGGAGAATGATGCAGCACCGGACGAGACCAATGATCCAGATGATCCGCACAGCAACGATCCGTCAGACACACTGAAGCGCTTCAACGGAAACGAAAATCGTTCGTACCGCACCGAGGGTAGCGGGACCGGTTTCATTGTGGACAAGAACGGTTACATCATCACAAACCATCATGTCGTGGAAAAGGCGGACCGCATCAAGGTGCGGCTGGCGGGTGAAGAGATCGACTACCGGGGAAAGGT
>CALMAV010000217.1 GCA_937859895.1 uncultured Bryobacterales bacterium
GCGATCACTGGCCCGATCCCTTTTGCCATGAAGGATGCTCCGTCCGTTCGCATACCAGGCAATCCATTTTCAAGCACCACGGTGACTCCGAGTTTCGCCAAGTAGCGGATTGCTCGGATCGGACCGGACGAGTCCGTACTCAACCGGACTAGGTGCGTGATTGCCGTATCACTAAGTCTATTGGCGTCGAAATTAGGTGAGGGGCGATCCATAGCTCTGTCCATAACTCTGCAAAGCCACGCAGAAGCCGCTAGTTCATCGACCAAGTCTCGTTGGCGAACTTGGCGGCGATACATAGCCGCCGCAAATAGGGCCTGATGAGAATTACGTCCAAATAGGAAATCTCTTAGACCTTTCCCACGGCTTAGTTGCTTGTCCTCACTAGGCTCTGGTAAGAACCACTTGCGGCGAATCATTTCGAGGACGGCAGTGGTCGCTGCAGCTTTCGACACAACGGCGAGAATAGCCTCGTCTGAGGGTACTTCACCAACATCATGACCAGCGGCGAAGATGTCATCTGCGAGCGCGCCCGATGTGATCCTCGTAACCCAGCTTTGTGGCAGTTTGATGTTCGTATCCATTAGCTCTCCATAAACCTTTTCGCCCCATCGGGCGAGAACTCGAAGTACGTCAAACGCTCTGGAGGGCTGACACCTAAGTCCTGCATTCCAGCGCGATGATAAAATCCCTCCGACTGTATAAGTGAATGAAGGCCGCAGCGGCCGTTCATCCTCTCACTGGTACTGACTGCAATAGCCACACCGAGCATCAGACGCCCCAGCCCCTTGTACCGCGGAGGAGACTGAAGCTGAAACCGGTTCCAGGGTCCGATCGCCAAGTTCTCGATGTAGACGATAGGCGTGTAAGACGCCGTATCTAAACGGGACGGTTTCGATAAGTCGAGCCGCATTAGGGCCTCAACGATATCGCCGTCCGCTAGTATCAACATACGATGCATCGAACCCATGTGGCGCCATTTCTCGGCCCAGTCCCAGTGAGCGTCGGGCGCCCCGTAGATCCGCTGCTTCTCTTGCCATACGTCCTCGCTCCGTTTCGTTTCGGGCAGGCTGGCGAAGGCTATCGTCGAACGATCCCTTGCTCCCACAAGTAGAGGTTTCCACTCACGCTCAACGCATTCGAGATGCTCCGGGCTGAAACCATCCACTAGGTCCAGGCGACAACGCTCTCCATTGTCATGCCGGACCACATCTAACCTCGCCAGTAGTCCGCTCAAAGCAGCAGCACCTCCGCTTTATCCATCTTGTCCGGCGCCTCTAGCACCAATCGGTTACCCTCCGAAAGCTTTGTATCGAGCGATTCATAGAGTCGAAGAGCTTGGCGGAGGATGGCCGACTTTGTTTGTCCCTTACGGTCTGCAAGTCGTGCGAGCGCCTCCATTTCAACTTCGGACAGCGAGAGCATTATGCCCTTCTCACGCTTCTGCGCCTTGAGCTGCATTTCTATAGTATACAATTTCTATACAGTTTTTGTATCTTTTGTATTTTCTATGTGCCAGCGTGGCTCGAATCCAGCAAAGAAAGTCCCCTTCTCTAGATCAGAAGAGCTCGACGTATCCAAAGCGCTGCATTCTGAATTCTTAAGATTTGGGCTAATTACTCCCAGGAAGTCGGCTTTTCGTCTGCCAAGTTCGACCCTCAAACGCCGCAATACATGAGCGAGGTTCAAACGTGATCCAGAAAACAAACATCTCCCAATCTCCTGAGTCCTGGGAGCTTAGATCCTGACTAGCTTCAAGTCCCCCACCTTTACGCGAACGCGCGTCACCGTGACATCTGAAGCATAGATGCCATCAGTATGAGTGATAACAATGACCAAACCAGTAAGAATCTACGCCCGAAGATCGCAACAAGAATTATGAATAGCCGCATAGTCTTTCTAGTGATCGAGCATCATTCCAACCCTAATCCCGCTGATGAAAAGCAGTATGCCCGACATTCCCCCGACTGCCATCCACTTGTACATCAAAGATCGACCGGTAGTTTGGCTTAGCTGTGACGACTGCTCCCGAGGCGTCTTACGTGCAAACTCGAAAAGAGTTTCCAACTCAGTTCGTAGCTCAGTCCGCGAGCTTTTTACCTGTTGCGCCAGGAGGGCGCCAGCGCGTTGCTCCACTTTGCTGAGCGACGCCGTGAATTGTTCCAGGAGTAAAGACACATGCTCATTCAGCCGGTTTACCGTCTCTTCAAGCACCAGCTGGTTCAGCGTTACCAGCGCGAAAGCCGGATCATCCGGTTCAAGCCTTATTCCGTTCTTGGCTGCAACCTCACCGATCAAACGCTTCACGTCGAGCATACTCAGAAACCAATCGAATCCAATTGTTCAAAAAGATCGCGTTGAACAACTCTCAGTCGCTGCTTGCTCATTATCGAGAACCCACCCTCTCTAATTGCTTCCTCAAACGTAAGTTTTCGCGAGATGACTTCTTCGACGTCGCGGCCAAACGTATCGTGATTACGTTGTGTAATGTGCACGGAGCCGAACACCTTCTCGGTATTCTCCGTATAAGCGGCCATGTCAGCGAACTTCTTGCCGTCCCGTTCGACCCGTCCAAAATACTCGTTGATCCAGAGGACTATGCTTTGCTCCTCAATGCTCTGGGCTAGGCTTCGGAAGCCATTGACAGTGTCCAGCAACGCTTGGCCGCCGGTGATCACAGTGTGAACATAAAGGTTCTTCCCGGCCTTCTTCAAGACATCGATGACTTGATTTTCGATGACGTAGCTCCAAAGCGGAAGGAACGTTGAAGCGCCGTTGTCGATGACAAACGTAAGATCTTCCGTCAACAGCCGCTCCATCAGGACATCAAACCCGCGTGGATCGATGTTCCCGTTGCGGAGCAGTTCCAATCGACTGGCGTTAACCGCCTTATATTGCGATAGTGTTCGGTTTACCGGATCCGTGTCGATGCATGCAATTTCCCTGCCGCCAGACATAAAGTATTGCGCCAGAATGCTAGCGACGAGGGACTTGCCCACCCCGCCTTTCCCCTGCAGTGACATGTGTATCCCAGGCGCGTAACTGAAAGCGTCTCCTGAAATGTTCGGTGCGGTCGTTTCTTGTATTGCTGGTCTCGCCATAGAATTCCTTTTCTCTAAATCAGTTCGTCTTCCTTGAAGTCCGGGTTGTATTCGAAGGTAGGGCGCTTCTGCTCACGGGCTCGGATGTTCGCCAGCGGATCCAACGAAGGGAGCAAAGTGCTATCCCGTTCATGCGCCACCTGAACGCTGCTGACCTGCCGAACATCAGGACTGAGAGCTACGCGAGTCTCAGACGCGACTTCTGGCGACTCAGTAAGCGCGAGTTTCGGATTCTTGACGCTTCGACGGATTCTGCCGACGTAAGAAGTCAATTGGTTGTAAGTCAAGCGCACGCCTTCTTCTTCAAGCCAATTACGAACGCTTTTCAGGCTCTGCCCGTTTAACAGCGCTGCTTCGATAGCAGGCCACAATGCTCGAACAGCCCCGGCCTTTGTCGAGGGAAGCGACTTTCCCCGTGCAGTCATGCGCGCGCGGGCAACTTCGACCCAATCTTGCTGTTTATTTCCAGGCCATTCCAAGTTGCAATGCCTTCCAAGACAGAGGTCACCAGCATCGGCAATTCGGTCACCGCCGCCTTCTTAGTACGGCGAATAATTATTGAAAGCAGCTTTAAGCGGCAAAGGACAGCGGCAACGGTCGACGTGACAACAGTGAAGGCAGAAGGCGGCGTTCAACGCCAGAAAACAGCATCTCGCTTCCAGCGAAATCAGCAAACAACATCTTCACCTGCCACGCAGAATCTGTAGTGGAACATAAAGGGTTGTCGGACACTTGGTTGGATTTGTTGGATTAAGTTGCTTCGCTGTGCACGTATTGGAGTCGGACTAGTTTGGTGATCCGTCCGACATTGGTCGGACAGACCACTGATCGAGTTCCTAGCGACTGAAACTGCCGTTTCCGCTCCCTCTAAAGCGGGAAAATGAAAAAGCGAACGATCCGATTGCCGGATGAGCTCGACGCAAAGATCGAACAAGCCGCAGCTAGTCTGGGATTCCGAACGACATCCGACTTCGCTCGCAACGCTCTGAGATCAGCGTTGGATGGTTCACGAGAGCTGACGGCTGTTGAAGACGCAGAGCAGAGGCTGGTAGCTGGCTTGGATCGAATGGCCCGAGAGCTCCGCAGCGTTCGCCGCGTTCAGCAGGCACAATTCGCATTCACGGAAACGCTGGCAAAGGTTCTTCTCACTTGCATTCCAGAGCCCAGCAGCGAGGTTCTCGCCCAGGCGAAAGCGCGGGCGATGTCCCGATATTCCGAGTTCTTGAAAAGCGTTGGCAAAGCCATGGATGGAGATTCGAAGGCGGTACTTGGGGAGTTGGCTACCTTCAATGGCGAAGAGCAAACGTCCTAACCGGCCCACCAACGGAGCCGCGACCGGATCGCACACGGGTGATGACGAACCGGCCTTTCGTTTGCGTCCGAGATCGCCAAGGAGCTCCGGTCGTGGAGAGATAGCCTGGTCCATTGCTCTCAAGTGGGTTTTTCATTACGTCAAGAGTTCTCAAAAATCCCACAAAGGCGCTTCCGCTAGATCAGCCGGCAACGTTCATTCGCGCCGCTCCTTTTGCCAGCGATGCGCGGTGCGGGTTACCTATTCACCAAACAAGACTGCAGGACAGTGGCGAGCACACGGGATATACATAGCTCGAGAGAGTGCATCGGGTGAGCGGGGTCGCAGCGGCTTCGGGAAGGATGAATCCAATGACCCGGCCAGCACTCTCGACAAGTGGCAAGCGGCTGGCGATCAGCGAATCTGGAAAGTAATTCTTTCGCCGGAATTCGGCGATCGCATAGACCTTCAACGGATGACGCGCGATGTTATGCACAGATCGGAGCAGCAACTCGGCACAGCCTTGGAATGGACTGCCGTTTCTCACTTCAACACAGAGCATCCGCACATTCACGTTGTGATTCGCGGTCGACGGGACGATGGAACGCCTCTCAATCTGCCGAGGGACTTTGTAAAGCAGGGATTTCGGAGCCTGGCTGAGAACGCTTGCACCCTTCAGCTTGGACCACGGACGGAGCTAGACACACTTGAAGCGAGCCACCACGAGGTGAACGAACACCGATACACTGCGCTTGATCGAGCTCTCGAACGGCGTGCAGCGCAAGGGGATGGCAGGGATCCGACCTCATTGAATGTTGTTATCAATCGAGCAATGCGCTCTTCCTCTTCGCAGGCCCGCAGTCAGGAGCAGCATCTTCACGCACGACTGCTAGT
>CALMAV010000218.1:0-1020 GCA_937859895.1 uncultured Bryobacterales bacterium
AGCTTTGCGGCGGAAATCCCGCTTCCAGCAGTACTTCAACAAATTGGGCAGCAATCGTGGGCGTGTCGCTGGAGGGCTTTATAACGACAGTGTTACCGACCACCAGTGCCGCAGTTGTCATGCCCACCAAAATGGCCAGCGGGAAGTTCCAGGGTGGAATCACGATACCTACGCCGAGCGGCAGGTAAACCATTTGGTCGTGCTCGCCCGGCAACTGCACAATCGGATCGGGATTTGCCAGCTTCAGCGCTTGGCGAGCATAGTACTCACAAAAATCGATCGCTTCTGAGACATCGCCTTCGGCTTCGGCCCATGTTTTGCCTGATTCGTAGACCAGCCACGCATTGAACTCGAACTTCCGGCGGCGAATGATTTCCGCAACGCGAAACAGCATAGCGACTCGCTCTTCGGCCGGAACCTGCGCCCAGGTCGGGAAGTAAGCTGCGGCCTTCTCTACGGCTTCGACCGCATCAGCTTCTGAGCCTTTTTGATGAACGCCAACAATCTCGGTGGGCTTCGATGGATTCAGCGACTGGAGCTTGGACGAAGTGCGGCGACGCTCGCCCGCAATCAGCAAATCGTACTCGCGCCCGAACTGCGCCCTGACTTGCGCTAAGGCCGCCTGCATAGCCGCAGCATGCTCGGGCTGTTTGAAATCAGCGTATGGTTCGTTAACGAACTTTGGTATTGCCGGAGCTTCGGTTACGAGCATAGAAACGCTTAATACTTATCCTCAATTGTCTTTTCTGCAATCTTGCGACTCTTCTCAAAAACAACCGCAAGATCGTCCGCGAGTTCACGCCCTTGTTCAAACAAGTCGCGGCCTTTGCTGAAAAGGTCCTGACCGGACTCGAGAATTGACTTGCGTCCCTCCTCACTGCTTTCGATAAGTTTCCTGCGAGTGCGCGCCCCGGTATCGGTCGCAAGCAGAAATGCTCCGACTCCACCAAGCGCAACACCCGCCAGCAACCACGCAATCATCCCTGCATTGTTTTCGCGTTCCATCAAAGTCTCCACCCC
>CALMAV010000218.1:1030-8828 GCA_937859895.1 uncultured Bryobacterales bacterium
CCCCTTATTCTACGGGGCACGACCGCAAATCTCTATGGGAAACCACTCACCTTGATGCTGTCACCGTCCGTGAGAAACGTGCTGAAGCCTTCCTCGTCTGTGCGCCGGATCTGCACGTTCAGAGGAGTCAGGGGAGAGTCAGGAGAGTCAGGGACAGACGGAGTAGATATCTGAACCGCATAAGCCTTTCACCTAGACCTTATTCAGACATTTACTCCGTCTGTCCCTCCAGGGCCCCTCCAGGGCCCCTCCAGGGCTCTCCAGCCAGGGCCCCTCCAGGGCTGTATTTATCGACAGCTCACTTCAATGTTCAAAAAGCCCTTATCGGAAACTACTCACCTGAACGCTGTCTCCGTCACTAAGAAACGTACTCAGGCCTTGCTCGTCGGTGCGCCGAATCTGCACGTGATGCTCATTCAGGCGGGCCAGTACGGACGGGTGCGGGTGGTGAAATTGATTCTTATAGCCGTCCGAAATGAAAGCAAACTGCGGCTGCAACTGCGTCAAAAGATCTTCGCCGGAGGAGGTCTTGCTTCCGTGGTGTCCCACCTTCAAAAGTGTTACCTGCTGCAATTGAGCGGCGGCGACAAGCTCCTCTTCCACGGGTAGTTCAGCATCGCCGGTCAGCAAAACGCTCCGCTTCCCGTAGCGGATCTCTAACACGAGAGAGTCATTATTCCCCGGCGCTTTCCCAGGAACATAATCAATAGAAGGAGCCAGAACGCGGACCGTTGCGCCTCCGAACGTAAGTGGCGTAGCCGCTCGTGTCAGAGGCCGAATTGCAACGTGGTCGGCTGCTGCGTGTTGCTCGATGACGCTCCACTCCTCCGAACCCGGTTCGGCTCCGATCCAAAGTGCCTGGGGCCGAAAGTTATCGAGGATCGCTGCCAGACCACCCATGTGATCGGAGTGCCCGTGTGTCAAGACTGCGTAGTCCAGGTGGCGGATGCGCCGGCTCCAGAGGTAAGGCGAGACAACATCCTCGCCGATGTCCATCTGTGGTTTGCGCTTCATATTACCGAAACCGGGGAAGCCGCCTGCGTCTACCAGCATGGTCTTTCCATCCGGAAACCCAATAAAAATTGCGTCTCCCTGACCGACGTCGATGGCCGTAACCTCCAAGCGATTCGGATGCAGCAGCGGAGGCCACGGTTGAATGCAAAGTGTCGCAAAAAGCAGCAGCGCACTGGCTAGCGGGACAGCAACGTAACGTCGGGCATGTCGGATTGACCACGCGAGAACAAGCAGCGAAACGACAAAGCTGAGAGAGACTGCGAGGGGGATAGCTCCCATACGCCAGGACGGCTCAAACCGCACGTGCCAGGCAGCAATCGCTTCCGCAAGGCCGAGCAGCAACTTTGTCACAAGAGCCAACGGGTGCCACATGGTGAATAGGGCTGCGAACCCGGTAGGTATAACGAGAGACAGCACCGGGATGACCACAATGTTTGCCGATAGGCCAGTGATGGATAGGCGGTGAAAGTAGCTGACCATGGGAAGCGCCAGGCCGAACTGGACGCACGCCGAAACCAGTACCGCCTCGGTAATAAAGGCAGCAGTCTTGACCAGGATTGGGGTAGCGACATTTGTTGCCTGCTCACTGAGGCCGGTCCAGATTCGAATGGTGGCGGCGAGCAGACGCAATTCGACACGCCACTGGGCAGCCCGTCCTTCTACCATTGGGTCGTACCCAGGTTGATCAAAGCGCTTTACGGACGCTCGCAAAGGTTCGGTATACCGTTCCATCAAAGGCAGCGCGAATGCGGCAATAGCAGCAGCGGATAAAAAAGATAGCTGAAAGCTGGGATCGTAGAGTTCGTTGGGCGCAAACAGCAGGTAGACAAGGGCGATAGCGCCCAGAATGTTCAGCACGCGTGTTTTGCGAAACAGATAGCTGGCGATAAGGAATAACGTGAAGCCTCCGGCCGCCCGGACCACGGGCGAACTAAGGCCGGAGATAAACGCGTACAGCCAGCAGGCGACAGTCGCCATGCACAAGGCTGGGAAGCGGCGAACGTGAAGAATCCGCAGCAGGAACAGCAATGTAAAGGCGAGGACTGAGACATGCTGCCCAGAAATGACGAGCGCGTGATAAGTACCGGTAATGCGAAAGTCACTAGTCCAGCGGCGCTCCACCCCGGAGGTTTCGCCCAGCAGAGTTGCCTGCAGTAGAGCCGCCGTATGTGGGTCCCCTGGATACAAAGCCACCAGACGCGCTAACGCCCAAGTGCGAACGGCGAATAACCAGCCAATTGCACGCGACCCGCAGCGTTCCGGTAACACCCGCATGTCGCCAATGCTGGACACCGAGCCGGTCCAGTAGATCTTTTGATTAGCCAGATAGCCGGCATAGTCAAATGCATCTGGATTTCCGAAATTCCGGGGCGATCGGACCTTCGCTGCGACTTCAACTTGCTGCCCGTATTGCAGCGGCAATGTTTCGTTACCCTTTAAGTTGACCGAGATTCGGGCACCGGCATGGGGCGCGATGTCCAGTGTAAACTGCTCACGGTTTTGGGAGAAAACTGGCGGATTGACAACGCATCCGGTGAGAAGCGCAGCTTCGCCATCCCCTACCGAAAGTTCGGGCCTGTGAGTTTGCCGATGAAAGGCTTGAATTGCGACTCCGCAGGCCAGGAACAAGCAGAGGATCGCAGTAATCTTGACGGGCGCCGCTAGTCTAAACCGAATGCTCGCAACCAACGCCAAACCTGTGAGGCCAGTGAACAGTAAGATCATCGCCATTGGCAGGGTGACGAGACTTCCAACTAAAATGCCGAGTGCCAAAATTGCAGCAGGAAGGAACAACGGCTCGCGCATTAGACACAAGTGCGTATTGAGAACCCTACTTCTCAGGCTAAAGACTAGGATTAAAGAATAGTCCGCCTTTCCCGCTTGACACTCGGTAAAATCTGCCGCATACTGAAAGAACTTTAATCAATCTGCACCGTGAAGGCATTTTGCCCGCAGCTTGGTGACAAGTACGTTTAGTATTTTGTCTTCGGTCTTTAGACTTCTCCTCCAACCCAAACTCAATGGCTGACCGGGTACATTCTGGTCAGCCTTCTTTTTTTGTTGTCAGCTCTGACTTTCTACAGCTTCCGCTGACACTCCTCACACGGGCAAATTGCGCGCAAATGGTCAAACGAGTAAATTCCTGAATTGTGGCTATCGTTCCAGTAAATCCGAACCGCATAGCTTCCCACCGCTTCCACCGAATCCATCCGCAGCGCCGGCTTGAACATGGGAAAAAGTTCAGGTTTTGAGTAGCTGCTGCGCTGAGGCTCGGTTCCATGAGCTCCGGTGCACGTCGCGCAAGGGCACTCATCGCGAAGGTATGCGAGAGGATAGTCACTGTGGTGTCCGTCCCGCCAATCGATCTTGATTCCGGTCGATTTCGAAATGGCGATATGCTCCGGATCAGCAATCGCCTGCACATCAACTTCGTTTGTCATAGTTAGTTTGTGAACAGGCGCTCAATGTCACGTACACCAGGTACCCTGCGAAAGGCATTGATCACGCGCTCCAGTTGCTTCTTATCTTTCACGTCCAGCAGTATGTCGACAATGGCGCTCTCATCTCGTCGGCTGTGGTCGCCACGCGCTTCCAAGGTTCGGATGTTCGTGGATTCCGAGCTCAAAATCGACGTCAGCTGATGGAGAATGCCGGGCCGGTCGTCTGTGTAGATGATGATCTTCACCGGTAAGGGGTCGCTTCCGCTCCTGGCCCACTCGACGTCGATCTTACGGTCAACCTCATACATTAGGCTCTGCACATTCGGGCAGAGGTGCGAATGCACGGCCACGCCTTTTCCGCGACTGATATACCCCACAATCTGCTCGCCGCGAATAGGATTACAGCACTTGGCACGGTAGACCAGCACGTCGTCAGCGCCTTTGACATGAATGGTATTATCAGCGCCAAGTAATCCATTGGCTGGTGCTTGGGGTAAGCGCGGAGCAGGCGCGGGCTCGGCAGCCTCGGTCAGCGGCACTTCTTCGGGTGCGAGCTTCTGCAGCAGTTGTCGTGCGGATAACTTGCCGAATCCAAGCAGCGCATACAAATCTTCAGTCCTGCCCACGCCGTAATCTGAAGCAGCAGCATCCAGGTCCGCCTGCGAGATGCGTCCCAAACTCAAGCCCAGCCGCCGCGCTTCTTTCTCCAACGCCTTCTGGCCAATTTCGACAGCTTTGGCACGCTCCACAGCATTGATCACGTGCCGGATGCGGTTGCGCGCCCGTGATGTCTTCACCACTGCCAGCCAGTCGCGGCTTGGCATGTGTCCAGGCTGGGTCAGAATCTCGACCACATCGCCATTTCTCAGCGGCGCCTTTAGTGGCCTGATGGATCCATTCACCCGTGCGCCGACGCAGGTGTGTCCCACATCGCTATGCACCGCGTAGGCAAAGTCAATCGGCGTCGCCTCGCGAGGCAGCACCATAACGCGCCCCTTTGGCGTGAATGTGTAGACCTCCTCCGAGTACAAATCCACTTTAAGCGTCGACATGAAGTCGCCTGAATCGCTCATCTCGCGCTGCCACTCGACCAACTGCCGCAGCCAGGCAATGCGCTGGTCGTCCCCGTGCGGGTTCTTACCGCCTTCTTTATACTTCCAATGCGCCGCAATGCCTTCTTCGGCGATTTTGTGCATCTCTTCGGTGCGAATCTGCACCTCGAATGCAGTGCCGCCCGGTCCAATCACGGACGTATGCAGCGACTGATACAGGTTCGGCCGCGGCATGGCAATGAAGTCTTTGATGCGACCCGGTACTGGATGCCATTCGTTATGGATCACTCCCAGCGCCGCATAGCAATTCTTCACCGAATCAGTGATGATGCGAACCGCCAACACGTCGTACACCTGGTCGAGTGTGATGCGCTGCCGCTTCAACTTCTGATATACCGAGTAAGCCCGCTTCACGCGTCCCTGCACCCGGGCCGGAACATCCTCCCGCGCCAGCTTCCCCTCAATATGACTACGGACTCCATCGAGCCACCGCTCATGCTCGGTTCGCTTGGATTCAATCTCGCGCGTCAGCTCTTCGGCTTCAGCTGGATGCAGCGTCTGAAACGCCAAATCTTCCAGCTCTCCTCGCACCTTACCCATGCCGAGCCGGTGCGCAATGGGAGCGTAAATTTCAATCGTCTCCTGCGCAATCGAAGCCTGTCGCTCCGGCGTCAGCGAGCCAATCGTCCGCATGTTATGCAGCCGGTCTGCCAGTTTGACGATGATGACCCGAATGTCATCAGTCATCGCGAGCAGCATCTTGCGCAAGCTCTCCGCCTGCCGATCTTCTCGATTTGCCAAGCTGATCTTACTCAGCTTCGTGACGCCATCCACGCACCGGGCCACATCAGCCCCGAACGCCTCGCGCAATTCCTCAGGCTTAGCCGCGGTATCTTCTAACGTGTCATGCAGCAGCCCAGTCTGCAAACAGACCAGATCCATCTGCATGTCCGCCAGAATATGGGCCACATGCAGGGGATGCACAATATAGGGTTCGCCCGACTTGCGCTTTTGGGTGCGGTGATAAGAAGCCGATAAGCGATAGGCCCGTTCCAGTGCTTGCAGATCCTCTTTCGGACGCAGCGCTCTGACCTTGTCTTCTAAACTCCGATAGAGTTCCTCAACAAGGGGCGGATTGGCGACAGCAGGACCTATTAGAAGTTCTGACAAGGCTTCTCTTATTACATCCCAGTAGAGTTCGCAAAACGCGGAATGGAACCCGGATGCCTTTGTTGAAGGTAGCAAGATGAAAATCGAACTAGAAGGAGAGACTCACTGCTGCAGCCCTCGATTCAGGGTTCGTAACCAATCTTTCGGCGCATGACCTTGCAAAGGACCTGCGTATTTCCGATTGCGCCATGTATAATGCTGTTCTTTGCGTAGACCTGTTGGCGCTCATGGGAAAGGTGAATCATGGCACTTGATATGGACAAGCTCAACGCATTTGTCGGCCGCTTCGTCGGAGACCTCGGAGCCGCGGTGCATGCAGGGATGGTGGTCATTGGGGAGAGGCTCGGGCTCTATAAGGCACTTGCTGTTCAGCCCATGACCTCTGCCGAACTCTCGGCCAAAACAAAGACCGATGAACGCTACGTGCGTGAATGGCTCGCCTCACAAGCTGCCGGTGGCTACGTCACTTACGATGCGGAAACAAAAAACTTCAGTCTTACTGAGGAGCAAGCCTTTGCGTTGGCTAACGAGGACAGCCCGGCTTACCTTCCTGGAGCATTCGAATTGGCTCTAGGCTCACTGGCAGCGGTTCCCCGAATCACGGAGGCATTCCGCTCGGGTGCGGGTATGGGTTGGCATGAACATGATGAGAGCGTATTTCATGGATGCGAAAGATTTTTCCGCCCTGGTTATGCCGCCAATCTCATGAGTTCCTGGATTCCCGCGCTTCAGGATGTGCAGCAGAAGCTCGAAGCAGGTGGGCGAGTTGCCGATGTGGGCTGCGGAAAGGGTGCCTCGACCATATTGATGGCAAAGGCATTCCCTAACTCTCACTTCTTTGGATTTGACTATCATGACCAATCGATTGCGGGGGCGCGTGATGCCGCGAAACGGCAAGGGGTTGCGGACCGGGTCACGTTCGAAGTTGCCAAAGCCAAGGAGTATCCGGGAAATGACTACGACCTGGTTGCGGTGTTCGACAGTTTGCACGATATGGGGGATCCGGTCGGGGCGGCCGCCCATGTTCTCCAGTCGCTGCGAAAGGATGGCGCTTGGATGATCGTGGAACCATTTGCGAATGACGAACTGAAAGACAACCTGAACCCTGTAGGCCGGGTTTACTATTCATTCTCAACACTGCTTTGCACGCCCTGTTCACGATCGCAGGAGGTCGCGCTATGTTTAGGTGCCCAATCTGGTGAAGCCCGGGTCCGGGAGGTAGTAGCATCTGCCGGGTTCAGTCGTTTCCGACGAGCCACGGAAACGCCATTTAATATTGTGTACGAAGCTCGGCTCTGATTGATTGTTAACTAGCAGTGTCGGTATTCATCACTCCTAAAACTATCAAAGCAGGTGTACTATGTACGGTAACCCTCACTACTGCAGCGATCGCAGAAGTTCATAGCGCACCGGCCACGACCCGATGACATGCTTGTTTACAATCTGAAAGCTGCCCGCTGTCAACAGACCCGTCAGGTCAGAGGGGTTCGCCGGCTTGCCTTCGCGCCGTAGTTCCAGCCCGAGCATCCGCGTCTGTATTTCAAGCTGATTGCGAATGGTATCCGCGGCTGACAGATTTGTGCACGCCGCATCCAGCTGCAGCCGGAACGCAGCACCGGTTCCTTCCGCCGCAGGCCCTGCCGAGATCACCACCGGGTTGGCCCCTTGCAGCGACACCGCGAAAATCCGCGCCGGTAGCGGGAGATCACCCGGATTCTTAAGCAGGCTCTCTGAAAGCTGAACCCAGACTGGCTCGGGCGGCAGCTGTACGGCACGAGGATAAGCCGGCGGTACCAAATTATTCACTGCTACAGTATCGGTGCTGAACGCCAGCGCCAGTACATTCGGCTGAATCAAGTGAAATGATGCCCAGCGTCCCGGTGTTGTGGTCGGCACGCTGCACACATGGTTGGCGCAGCTCCCCCCATGGTCACCCGGATATCGCCGCAGCCGTTCCCAGTCGAACCGACCTTGCAACAGCACAAACAGCTGATTGCCATCGGAAGCGCCCGCCATACGATCCAAGTCCTTGGTGTAGTCAAAGTTCACTTGGCGCACGAAGCGCTCATAGTCTTTTTCATGCACCACGCGGCTGCCGGTCAAAATCTTGAGTAGGCCCGA
>CALMAV010000219.1:0-2144 GCA_937859895.1 uncultured Bryobacterales bacterium
GGCGGCTTGCTTGCGGCCCATAATCCCGCATAAACAATGCCGGACGAGAAGACATCCCCGGCAGATTCGAGACCATCGGAGATGACAGCGGCGGAGTGAGCAGCCAGACCGGTCCAGATTTTCGCAATCGAGAGAAGAAGGCCGAGAGTAACGCTGATCAGAGCAATGCGGCGGGCGAACGCAGCTTCCCTGTCAAGTGCCAAGGGGAGCGTAGATGAAGAAACCTGCGCCGCGACCATAGGCTTTTAGGGTAGCTCGACGGGGCCGTGGTCATTTGTGCTCTTTGGGCCAGATTGTAAAGTCACGGAAGGCGGCACGAGCGGGCGTTGAACCCATCTTCTGCAGGGCCGCATTCAGCTCTAAAAGTTCTCCGCGCCCCAGATCCAGGCTATGTTCCTCAGGCTGATACTTGGTGCCGACCTTGTAATCAAGATAGGGCTGTCGTGCCTCTTCAATGTGACATCCCAGAATGTAGGTAACAGTCTTACCTTCTGTAAAGGAGACGAGCCGCTGAATGCTCGACTTGAAGGCAGGCCAGTCGTTCACGTACAGTCGACCGGGATAAAGAGAATCACCGGTCAACAGGATTCCAGTTAGCCGATCATACAAAGCAATAGATGCCTCCTGGTGGCCCGGAATGGGAATAGTGTCGATCAGGCGAGAACCCAGATCGATGATGCCATTGGTATCCGGCCAGCTCTTGATTGCAAACGCCTCTTTCGCGCCCGCTACGGTCGGCTCCACAAATTGAACACCGGGTTTACCGCGGAACTGCCCATCACCTTCGATATGGTCACCATGCCCATGTGAGTGGGTCACCACAAGAGGAATGGAGGTACGGCCACTCTTTTCGAGCCATCGGTTGACCACTCGGTAAACGGCATCATACGTCTGAGCAGGGCCTGCACCCGTATCCAGCAGCAAAGCGCGTTCCTTGCCGAAAATTAGGTATAGGAACGGCTTCTCATAATTGGTGCAACCGGACTCTCGCAGGATAAAAAAGTCGGGGTTGAATTGATGAACTTCCCAATCCTGCATCTCCAGGCAATTCGGCCCACCAGTCACCCAGGAGGCAGGCAGGTGTCCTGGCTGAACTGCGCCGCCATCTGGCTGGGGCAACTGAGCAAACGCGTGTGTCGACAACTCAACGGCAGCGTACGCAAGCAGAAAGAGCGCTGATCGATTAGCCACCAAACTCTGCCATTTCCTGCTGCAGTTGCTCGCCAAGCGCTGCGCATTCCAGTTTTCGAATAATGGCGGACAACTCAGCTTGCCTTGGGTAACCGTCAGAACCTCGAATTGACGAGGAAATAGGCAAGTTGAGCCCAACATGAGAGCACTCCCGCATCTTGTCCCGGGCCAGCAGAACTACACGGCTACTTAAATAAACTGCCTCTGCGAGATTGTGCGTGACAAAGATCATCGTTGTTCCAGTCTCTTGCCAGATAGACCGGATAAGCCGCTGCATGTCAGATCTTGTCCTTGGATCGAGCGCACTGAACGCCTCATCCATCAGCAGGATTCGTGGTCGTAGTATTAACGCCTGCGCAATAGCAACACGCTGCTGCATGCCACCGGAAAGCTGGTCCGGATATTTGTTCGCATCGTTGCGAGTAAGGCCCACACGCTCCAGATATTCAAGAGCTTCAGCGCGGATTTCCCGTCTCTGCTTCCACCATTGAGGCAGGAGCAAGCGGTGCAGCCGGAATGACTCCGCAATCGGCCCGAAAGCAACATTCTGAAGAACAGTCTTGTCCGGGAACAGGGAGTACTTTTGCGGCACATATCCGCGGTCCCGCCCTGGCCCTACTACAGTACGCTCATTAACGGCAACGCGACCCGATGAAGCATGCTGCGATCCCAGAATGAGGCGAAGAAGCGTTGATTTACCGCATCCAGTCTGCCCGACAATGGAGACAAACTCGCCTTCTTCTATGCCCAAATCGAGGCCCGAAAACAGTAATTGTTCCCCGCCCTTAACAGGAAAACGCAAGCCGATCTGTTCAAGCGAAATGAGTGGCACTAAGCTTCTCGAAACCACGGGTTCGTGTACCGGGTAAATATCCGGAATGAAAGGTCAAGGAGGAACAAGAGGAGAGCTACCCACAGTACGTACGGAATGATCAGGTCCATCCCCATGTGCC
>CALMAV010000219.1:2154-15291 GCA_937859895.1 uncultured Bryobacterales bacterium
ATAGGCAAGGCCGCCGGTAGAAGCAATCATCTCACCCGCAAACAGAAAGAGAGCAATCGCTTTCAGATTTAGCCGAATGCTGTTCAGTATGCGAGGCCAGATTTGAGGAAGGATCACGCGGTAGGTAACAGCCAGGTCTTTCGCGCCTAGGGTGAAGCCTTTGATTACCTGTTCGTTTGGAACGGACTTCGCCAGATTGTAACTATCCAGCACCAGCGTAGGCGCCACGCCGATAACAATCAGCATGATTTTCGCGGCCTCGCCAATGCCGAAAGCAATGAAGAGTATGGGCAGCACTGAAAGCGCAATAATCTTGTCAAAAAAGAGAAAAAATCGAAGTAATCCACTGCTCACCCAAGGGAATGCGCCCATGTTCACTCCCAGCAGCGCGGCAGGAAACAGGAGCGCTAAGCTGATTAAGAATCGTTGCGCGCTAGCCAGCGTGTCGTTCCAGAGCATGCTGCTTCGAAACTTCTGAAGCAGAGATGCATTTGGCGCACCTTCGGCATCGTCATCACCCGGGGTCAAAGCTGCATGAACAAAACTGGCGGATAACTGCGCCACGGTCGGCACAATACGATCATCTGGATTCTCGACATGCCGCACATGTGCCGTTCGAAAGTAAACAAAAAGGCAGATGACAAATAGCGCCCAGGAGACACTGAACGCTACTGACCGGTTGGGAGAGGTCAGCACGCGCAACATTAGAGAGCACCTTTCGCCGCGGCCTGCATGAAAGCGGCATCAAAGCGCATCCGAACTTTCCCAGCGTTCCCCTGCACGGAGCCATCCGGATACTGAATGGCGACATCATCAGCGGATTTAGTGCCATCGCCCAGAAGCTTGTGCGTAAAGCAAAATTGGCGAACGATCTTCATCTTATCTTTCAACTCGGAAGAGGTTGCCAGGCTCGCTGCTTCTTTGGGCTGATAAAACATGTGGGTTGTGCTTAGCTGCTCTTTGTAAGTCGGCAAGGTATCTTCCGAAACAGCCGCTACAGCCTGCAAAGTCTTATCGGCATTAGCGCCGCTCATCTGCGAAAGCATCTCGTACCAGGCACCCGTAACGGCTTTGGCAAACTTCTGTCCGCTGCCATCGGGATTTTTCAGAACGTCGGTACGAACGACCAGCAAATCTAGAATTTCGCCAGGAATTTTCGAAGAGTCAAATAGTGTTTTGACGTCCTTCATCTTTGCGATTTGTGAAACCAGCGGCTTCCATGTCACAACCGCAACTTGCGAAGGGTCGTTCATGTAAGCTGCCACAATATCCCGGTCTGACGTGTTCACCAGCTTTACTTTTCGGGCCTGCGCTTCCATGCCGTTCAGCACAAGAGCACGCTCCAGCAGATACTCAGAAACTGTTTTCTCCACCAGCAGTACTCTGTTACCAGGCAGCGATTGCAAGGTCTTTCCACCACGTGCCAGCACGGCATCGTTGCCATTAGAATAATCGCCAATGATGATCGCCGTTGTATCGACGCCGGAGGCTGCAGGCAAATCCAAAGCTTCCATGTTGGTCATGGTGCAGGCGGCGATGTTGCGCGAGGTAAACGCGTCGAGCGAAGCAGCATAGTCGAAGCGCTGAACCTTGATTGCTACCCCGTACTTATCTGCCCACTTCTTGAGTATTCCGGACTTAGCCATGTACTGGTACGGGTCCCAGCCGACATAGACCGACCACCCGACGGTGAAAGTCGGTTTCTGGGCCAGCAACGGCGTTACTGAAAAACAGACTAAAAGGAAAACGAGTGAAACGACCCGATTAGACAAGAGACAGCCCTTCATGGTTTTGAATCCAGAGGCTGACAGGGCCCACCCCGGCAAAGCGGGAGAACTGCGATTATAACGTAAATAGCGTAAGACTCAGAAACGCAGAGTACCGTCGGACTCACATGCTCTAACAGGAGAGGCAATCTGTGTCGACTCCAACCGATCTCCTCAAAGTGCTTACCTTGATGCTTCCGCTCGCTTGTGCCATTCTCACACTTTCCGCTGAGTCGAGCAAACCGCCTGTGTCCATCCGCGCCGTCTACGATGGCACGCTTAGCCCTGATGTGGAAGTAAATACCTTCCGTCACATCGACCGGCTTTTTCCGTCGCGTGTCGTTCGCCACGGGGCTTCCGTTCTTCCTCTACCGAAGAGCAAACACCATTTGGCGGGTCTCTCTCTCTCTTCCGGCGATCGCACTTATAGCTTGGCAGAATACCTGGCCCTCAACAAAGTAAGTGGTGTCCTGGTTCTCAAGAACGGAGCGGTTGCCCTTGAGGAATATAGGCTGGGCAACACCGATGCATCAAGTTGGGTTTCCTGGTCGCTAGTTAAATCAATCAGCTCAACACTGCTTGGTGCGGCCATTCAGGACGGCTACGTCGAAAGTTTGGACGACAAAGTAACCAAGTATCTTCCCCAACTGAGCGGCAGTGCTTACGAGGGAGTTAGCATCCGCAACCTGCTTCAAATGGCATCAGGCGTTAATTGGAATGAAACCTACACGGACCCGCAGTCGGACCGCCGTCACATGTTGGAGCTGCAGATTGCGGGACGTCCCGGCAGCATTCTGCAGTTCATGGCCAAGCTTCCGCGTCTCTCGCCGCCCGGCACGAGATGGAATTACAGCACGGGGGAGACGCACATTCTTGGCGCTTTGATTCGTGCTGCCGTCAAGCGCCCGCTAGCGCAGTACTTGTCCGAAAAGATCTGGTCGAAAGTCGGAATGGAGTCCGATGCTACCTGGTGGTTGGAGTCGCCCGGTGGCCTCGAAGTAGGTGGGAGCGGACTCAGCGCTACGTTGCGCGACTACGGTCGGTTTGCCGTATTCGTTCTGGGCAATGGCAAGGCAAGTGGTGCGCAGATTGTTCCCGCAGGCTGGTTCCCTGATGCGGGCGCTCCCAAGCTGGTGGGTGGACACCTTGTCCCTTACGGCTACATGTGGTGGAGCTTCGGGCCCGACGCTGAGGCTATACATCAAGGCGCGTTCGAGGCTGTGGGCATCTTTGGGCAGTTTATCTACCTTAACCCCAGGCATCAGGCTGCCATCGTCGCTTGGAGCGCGAGGGAAAAGCCAACCGGGTCAACCGTGGTCAGCGACAGCGACTTCTTTGCCAGTGTTGTTTCTGCTTTAGACAAACAGGGAGCGATCCCATAGCGTCTGGCGATCTAACGAAACCGAACTTACCAGCACCCTATCAGGTAAGCTCTAAGAAATCGTTTCTCTCGGCTGCAGCCCTGTTCGCCTTTCGCAGCAACATTCTCAGAAGGACTTTGTTTGCCACCAGATATTTCACCCGAGAACATTCTCTGGGAAGAGACCATACGCGGCGGAGACTGCTGGTCACACGTGCTGAAACGTGGCACTTCCCTCCGCTTGATTGACGCTGAGGGCGAAGGGAACGTCGGCGCATTGTTTCTCCACTTCGATCTGCCCAGTGAGCGCTACAACATGCCGGACACGCTTAAAGCGCAGCATACGGCGCACCTGACAAAGGGTCACGTTCTCTACTCCGACATGGGCCGGATCCTATGCTCGATAACAGACGACACTTGCGGCTGGCACGACCCTATTGGCGGTCATGCAAAGCCATCGCAGGTCAAAGCAAAGTTCGGTGAGGCGCGTTATCAGCGGAGTCGCAATGACTTCTATCGCAATCCACATGACAACTTTGTGATTGAACTGGAAAAGTACGGGCTAACTGTGAGCGATCTACCTCACAATGTCAATTTCTTCAGTAAGGTGGTAGTTACAGAAGACGGAGCGCTCCACTTTGCGCCGAGTAACTCAAGGGCAGGTTCGACCGTTGAGTTGCGGGCGGAAATGAACGCACTAGTGATTCTAGATACGTGCCAGCATCCGCTTGACCCGGCAACTACTTACTCGCCCAAGCCTGTTCAAGTGATTGTGAGCCGTTCGGTTTCGCCGGGGACCGATGATCTCTGCCGAACTTCCTGTCCGGAGAACACCCGCGGTTTCATCAACACGGAAAGGTTCTATCTCTAGCTCGCATGCCTGATCGAATCATTGTCGAAAGTGCGCTCCCGCTCGAGACCGCCATCGTTGATTACACTCTAGAAGCAGGCGAGCCTTGGATTCATCCTATTAGTGCTGGACAAACGTTCCGCATTGTTGACCTGTGCGGTAATCAAGCCGTAGACACCTTCTTCTTCAATGCACAGAACTATGCTGAGCGGTACAGTGCAACCGACACCATCGTTGGTCAAAACAACATCTACCTAACAACCGGAACGAAGCTGCTCTCTAACTTCGCGCGTCCGCTTCTGACCATAACTGCGGATACTTGCGGCCGTCACGACACGCTAGGCGGCGCATGTTCTACCGAGAGCAACACCGTTCGCTACTCACTCGACAAACGTTATATGCACGCCTGTCGGCAAAGCTTTCTGCGCGCCATTGTGCATTCACAATACGGACTTACCAAGCGTGACATTGGAAGTAACATCAACTTTTTTATGAATGTTCCGGTTACTTCCGATGGCAAATTAGAGTTCGCCGACGGCATCTCTGATCCTGGTAAGTATGTCGAGATGCGAGCCGAAATAAATGTACTCGCGCTGCTTAGTAACTGCCCTCAACTAAACAATCCATGCAATGCTTATAACCCCACGCCGGTGCGCTTACTAATTTGGGATAGCACTAAGTAGATTGATGTTCAAACGAATCCTTGTTGCCAACCGCGGCGTTATCGCTTGTCGCGTTATGCGGACACTCCGCAGACTAGGGATTGGGCCTGTTGCGATTTACTCCGAAGCCGATGCCGGTTCGCCGCACGTGGAGATGGCGGCGGAAGCCATCTGCGTAGGTCCTGGTCCGGCTGCCGAGAGCTACCTGAACGTAAATGCGATTCTCGCCGCTGCCCGAGCCAGCAACGCCGAAGCCATCCACCCCGGCTACGGATTTCTAAGCGAGAACCCTGATTTTTCAGAAAGGTGCGAAGCCGCCGGGATTGCGTTCATTGGTCCCACCTCGGCCCAGATCCGCTCCTTTGGATTGAAGAACACGGCACGCGATATCGCCGTTCAGTGCCGCGCACCGATCTTGCCGGGCTCAGGTCTGCTCCGTGATGCTGACCACGCTATTACTGAAGCAACGCGCATCGGCTTTCCTGTGATGCTGAAAAGCGCAGGGGGCGGCGGCGGCATCGGCATGCGCCTTTGCGAAAGTTCTGAAGCGCTGGTCGAAGCTTTCGAATCGGTTCAGCGGCTGAGCGAAACGCACTTCAAAGGCTCAGGAATTTATCTTGAGCGCTTTGTAGCAAGCGGGCGCCACATCGAAGTTCAAGTGTTCGGTGACGGCAATGGCCAGGTGATCACACTCGGGGAGCGCGACTGCTCGGTCCAGCGCCGCAACCAGAAAATTATCGAGGAAACTCCAGCCCCGGGGCTCTCAGATACAGTTCGCCAGCAGCTAGCAGATGTTGCCGTTCGTGTGATGCAGGCTGTCAACTATCGTTCGGCAGGAACAGTTGAGTTTCTGTACGATACGGCTCGCGAGGAGTTCTACTTCCTTGAAGTCAACACTCGCCTACAGGTCGAACACGGAGTAACCGAAGAAATAACGGGCGTTGATCTTGTGGAGTGGATGGTTCGTCTCGCGGACGGCTCTCTTCCGCCCATTACTACTCTCCCTCCGAAGCTCCACGGCGCATCCATCCAGGTGCGCGTCTACGCAGAAAATCCGATTGCCGGATTTCAGCCATCAAGCGGCCGGGTTACTTACTTTCAGCCCCCGATTGATTGCCGTCTCGAAACCTTCATCAGTGCCGGCGCCGATGTTCCTCCGTTCTACGATCCATTGCTCGCCAAGATCATTGTCCATGGAGGAACGCGTGACGAGGCTCGAACAAAGCTTGCACAGGCGCTTAATCAGACCCGACTGACTGGGCTCGAGACTAACCTGGAGTTCCTGCGTGCCATCGTAGCTGATTCAGCTTTCGTGAAAGGCGGAGTCACCACCAGCTTTCTGAATACTTTTGCGTTTCATCCAAGATGCGCGGAGGTCATCGAAGGCGGCGTTATGACAACGGTCCAATCGTTCCCGGGTCGCCTCGGTTTTTGGAATATCGGCGTGCCTCCTTCGGGGCCCATGGATGATCTTTCGTTCCGGTTGGGGAACGAGCTTTTGGGTAACGCCAGTGACGCAGCGGGTCTGGAATGCACTCTCGTGGGACCTACGCTGCGGTTCCACTACCAAACCCAGATTGCGATTACCGGCGCCGACATGCAGCCTACTTTGGATGGCCACCCTGTGCCTTTGTGGACCGTGCTGGCTGTTTGGCCAGGGAGCGTGCTGGCACTGAGTGCTGTTTCTGGTCCCGGCACTCGGACCTATATTCTGTTTCGAGAAGGCCTGGACGTCCCACCTTATCTGGGCAGCACAGCTACCTTCACGCTGGGCAATTTTGGCGGGCTAACCGGGCGTCAGATCAGGACCGGAGATCTTCTGCCGCTACTGGAAACTAACCATGTTCCGCTGGCGGCCACTCTATCTGACGAACGTCGACCAGCTTTGACGCACCATTGGCAAGTAGGCGTCCTTTACGGGCCGCATGGCGCGCCTGATTACTTTACCGACAAAGACATCGACAACATATTTTCAGCTGCCTGGAAGGTCCATCACAATTCAAGCCGAACCGGTGTGCGGCTGCTTGGTCCGAAACCTGAATGGGCGCGGCAAGATGGAGGCGATGCCGGCCTACACCCTTCGAATATCCATGACAACGCCTATGCAATCGGCTCCATTGACTTTACTGGCGACATGCCCATTCTCCTCGGCCCGGATGGTCCCAGTCTAGGTGGCTTCGTCTGTCCTGGTGTGGTACTGGGCTCGGACTTGTGGAAGCTCGGCCAGCTTAGCCCGGGCGATACGGTTCGCTTCGTGAACATAGTCGATGGCGTGCCAACTCCCCCACTTACTCCGATTGTTAGTACGCGAGTCAATCCGCCGGTAGTTACTCGTCAGGCGGGTGACGGCAACTTACTCATCGAATTTGGCGAACCCGTTCTCGACCTCAACCTTCGCTTTCGAGCGCAAGCCTTGGCTCAGGCCTTGGAACGGTCCGGTATCGAAGGAATTATCGACCTTACGCCGGGTATACGCAGCCTTCAAATTCACTACAGTCCTGCCGTCGTGCCTCGGGAGCGCCTACTTGCCTTCATCGATTCTGCCGTGGCAAATGTGGCTTCTCTCGAAGACACTGCCGTTCCGACACGAATCGTTCACCTGCCGCTCTCTTGGGATGATCCGGCTACCCAGTTGGCTATTCAGCGATACATGACGGCGGTTCGTCCTGACGCTCCCTGGTGCCCTAGCAATCTAGAATTCATCCGCCGCGTGAACGGCCTCAACTCGATTGATGACGTGCACAAGATTGTTTTCAACTCCAGCTATTTGGTACTGGGTTTGGGCGACGTATATCTCGGCGCGCCAGTCGCAACGCCGATCGACCCCAGCCAGCGACTTGTCACCACCAAGTACAATCCAGCTCGCACCTGGACTCCTGAGAACGCTGTCGGAATTGGCGGCGCGTATCTATGTGTTTACGGCATGGAGGGCCCGGGTGGCTACCAGTTTGTCGGCCGTACGGTGCAAATGTGGAATACTTACCGCACGACGCGCGAATTTGAACCTGGTAAACCGTGGTTACTACGGTTCTTCGATCAGATTCGTTTCTTTCCGGTCAGCGCTGACGAGCTGTTGGAGATACGTCGCGATTTCCCGTTAGGCCGCTACTCGCTTCAAATCGAGGAGCAATCATTTCAGCTGCGCGACTATAACGAGTTCTTAAGGTCAAATAAGGGGCGCATTGATCAGTTTCGCTCGGCACAGAAGCAGGCGTTTGCCGAGGAGCGTGCGCGTTGGGCAGTTCAGGGCGAATTCGACATTGCCAAATTCGAAGAAGCCGATGCGCCACCGAATAATCAACACGCTATTCCCGCTGGCTGTCTTGCGCTACGTGCGCCCACCACATCCTCCGTCTGGACGCTGAATACCGAAGCAGGCCATCACTTAGAAGCAGGCCAAAGAACGATGGTGCTGGAAGCAATGAAAATGGAGATTGCAGTCATGATGCCGGTAGCTGCAGAGGTAGTGGAAGTTCTCTGCCAGAAGGGCGCAACTGTAATGTCTGGGCAACCACTGCTGATTTATCGCCCTGATACAGAATGAAGCACAAGCTCTCAATCGACGAGGTTTACGACCGTCTCGAAGCCAGTCCGCTCCATCCGGTTTGGATCTCGCTAGTTCCCCGTGAACAAGCATTACAGCAGGCCCAAACACCGGGACCGCTGCAGGGCATTCCATTTGCAGTCAAGGACAATACCGACGTGGCCGGCCTGCCAACCACCGCAGCTTGCCCGGCGTTTAGTTATGTTCCGAAGAAGACTGCGTTTGCCGTGCAGCGACTTCTGGATGCAGGGGCAGTGCTTATCGGCAAAACGAACATGGACCAGTTCGCAACCGGTCTGGTGGGCACCAGAACTCCGTTCGGCGCCTGCCACTCCGTATTTGACGACCGCTACATCTCGGGCGGTTCAAGTTCCGGCTCAGCAATCGCTGTGGCAAATGGCACGGTCAGCTTTGCACTAGGCACAGACACTGCAGGCTCTGGTCGCGTGCCAGCCGCATTCAACAACATCGTGGGGTTGAAACCGACCCGCGGACTTATCAGCACCTCCGGCGTCGTTCCCGCCTGCCGCTCGCTTGACTGTGTCTCGATTTTCGCCAATAGCTGCGCCGATGCTCAAGCAGTGCTTGACACCGTGTCAGGGTTCGACCGCGAGGATCCATTCAGCCGCGCGCCCCTTCGGCGAACGACGTCTCGGCCAGTTCGGTATGGGGTGCCACGTCGCGATCAGTTACAGTTTTTTGGGAATTCTGAGTACGAGCGGCTTTACTGGGCAAAAGTAGATACTCTAGGCGATGTTGTTGAATTTGACCTTCAGCCGTTTCTGGACGCCGCTCAGCTCCTCTATGGTGGGCCTTACGTAGCCGAACGCTTCGCAGCGGTAGGCGAGTTCACCAAAGCTAACTCACGCACAATGGACTCAACCGTTGCAGCCATCATTCTCGGATCTGAAAGGTTCACCGCCGTTGAGGCTTATAGGGCAAGTTATCGCCTGGCCGAAATTAGCCAGAAGACAAAGCCTTACTGGGATCAGTTTGACATTATGCTGCTCCCAACAACGCCAACTATTTACACAATAGAAGAAGTAAGCCGCAATCCCTTACAATTCAACTCGAATTTGGGTTACTACACTAACTTCGTCAATCTTCTGGACCTAAGCGCAGTGGCAATCCCGGCAGGGTTCACAGAGAGCGGGTTGCCCTTCGGTGTAACTCTGATTGCCCCTGCCTTTCACGACAAGCAGTTGTTAGCTGTAGCATCTGGGCGAACTGAATTTGAGCCTGAAAATGCGATCCAACTAGCCGTTCTAGGCGCCCACTTGTCGGGGCAGCCATTGAATGGCCAGCTAACCAGTCGAGGGGCAAGGCTTGTGCGTACAGTCAAAACCGCAGGCGATTACAAGCTGTATGCTCTTACCAACACCTCTCCGCAGAAGCCGGGACTAATCCGTACTCCCGGGTTTGAAGGTCCGGGTATTGAAGCAGAAATTTGGAGTCTTTCACCCGAAGCCTTTGGAACCTTTGTCGCAGCGATTCCTCCGCCGCTCGGCATCGGTACTTGTGAGATGAGCGATAGTACGGCAGTCAAAGGATTCATCTGTGAACCCTTTGCTGTCATCGGTATGCAGGATATTACGCATTTCGGCGGCTGGCGTAATTACCTTCGTCAAGCTAAGTAAGGTCTAAAAAGAGTAACGAAGGCTAGCCTGAAAAACTCGGGCCGGATAAGCATTCCTAAACTCGCCGAATGTCGAATTGCTGTTTAGGTCTAACCTCGGATTGTAGAAGTTTACGTGGTTTGCAGCATTGAACGCTTCGCCCCGGAACTGTAAACGATGCCCTTCGAACGGCATCC
Organism: uncultured Bryobacterales bacterium; assembly: GCA_937859895.1. GTDB lineage: Bacteria > Acidobacteriota > Terriglobia > Bryobacterales > Bryobacteraceae > Bog-105. The sequence goes on from CALMAV010000219.1 coordinate 12,150, forward strand.
TGAAGTTTTTCATAACGGCAATGTCGAAGTTGGTGTATCCTGGCAGGCGCACGATACCTCGGGTTCCCGTCGTCCCACCAGCCTGCTGAAAGTAGTTATTCGCTGCCGAAGTGTTGGAAAACAAACTCGGAAGTCCGTTGTTATCGATTGTATTTCCATAATGATTGGAAGCACCAGGAAGTAAGTTGACAATAGCGTTGTACTCGTAGTTTGTGGGATAAACTCCCCCGGCCTGAATCGTTGTTGGCAAACCCGAATGGTAACGAGCAATGGACGAAACTTGCCAACCACCAATTACTGCCTCCAGATACTTATTCACTGAGCTGGCAAAGTGCTGACCTTGGCCAAATGGTAGTTCGTAAGTCACATCAGCAGTTATGTTATGACGCACATCAAAATCCGAGGATCCCCGGAAGGAGCTCGTATTAAAAGCGTCCTGCAAGATGGCGCCCCCTGTCCCTGCGCCGGACTCAGCACCGGAGGAATTGTCGATGGAGTGCGAAAGAGTGTAGTTGAAGTCGAAAGCGATCCCGTTCGAGAGTGGACGGCGGAATGTGAGAGTAGCAGCATGATAATTAGCAAAAGCTGCATTGGTCCACGTTGGTAAACCGGCAAACTGAAGCGGGTAGAACGTGTTACAACCAGTTCTGCTGTAACAGCTATTAGTCCCCTTGATCCGCTGCCGGTCAACTTGATTCAGATTATCCTCATCGCTGAGGCCGTTCTGAACCACCCAGCTCTGATAATAGTTCTGGGTGGCACTTCCGGGTACATAAACGTTTGCGAGCCCTGGGAACATGTTTTCTATAAATGGGACATTTGCAATGGGGCCATAGTTCTGCCCGGCAGCAAGATAGTCACTGTGTAAGATCTGTGCTGCTTGCGACCACGTCATGCCCGAAGCTGGATCTTTAAATTGAGTTAGCGGCTGATCGAAGTCCTGCTGAAGAAGTCCACGGCGATAAAGACGCCCGGCGTACCCAACCTCAACCGTTAACTTGCCCGGAAGCTGCCGCGCATAGTTCGCATTTAGAACCATAGAGTAAGGCGCCCTCAGGTTAGACACAACACCTACTCCCTCATTGAATCCGCCGGTGATTGTTGCAGGGGTAAACGGAAAACCTCCAGAAGGAGCAGCCGGCAGGGCAGGCAGGCTATTAGGCCCGTTGTAGCGAGCAGAAGTAGTGAAATCGGTATTAACTGGCTGAGTTACTGTACTGGCCAGCCCCGGGGAGCCGCTTTGATCAATGTTGTAGGCCATGTCGCTTCCATACTGGTCGTAGACAAGTGCAAAACCCCCACGAAAGACCGAGCCTTTGCCTAAGAAAGAACTCCACCAATGGCCGTCGCTATCTGGCGCGAAGGCGAAGGAAAAACGTGGGGCAAAGTTTAAATTGTTGCGGTTGTAAAATCCGGGTTTGCCGTTTGCAGGCCCTCCCAGAGTGTAGGTGAGTGCCGCATTAGGAATCGCGTTATTAGGCGTTCCAGTCAGATTTGCCCCAACGCGCTCGGCGAAGTAATTCTGGAGTGGGACCGTTGTAACAACCTCCGTACCATTAACCTCCCAGGGAACCGAAGGATTGCTGTATCGAACTCCGGCTGTAATCGTTAGATCTCGCCGAACTCGCCAGGAATCCTGCGCGTAACCTTCATAGTCGTTCACGGCATATTCGCGGGTGGCTGGATCGCCAAACGGAATCACTGAACCCGTTTTGGTGAATTGATACGTTCCCGAATACTGATTGATTAGGCCAAGTAGATTGGCAAGTCCGTTTTCAGCTGCAGGACCACTGGCAAGCTTCAGATCACTGGTTCCAAACTTTCCGTTGATGTAGTTAGTGATGTAAGTACCGGCATCGCCACCTAATCCCTTCAGTGTGTTGTGGTTATAGCCGTAGCTCTGATAAGAGCTCGCGTAATTGATGTGAGTATTGCGGATAAAGCGGAAGTTCACGCCTGTGGTGATTGTGTGTTTTGACTTAGTCCAGGTGAAGTTGTCCGCAATGTTATAGGTCGGCATCAGCTGAATGGATGGCCGGTAATCGTAATTCTGAACGGAGCTGAGCCCGGTGAAAGTAAGTGCCGTGCCGGTCGTCCCGGAGTTGTTCAGACCTAAACGGGTAAGGCCAAAGGTCAGTGCATTCACCATGTCTGGTCGCAGCACCCAGGTGTAGTTCGCCGAAATTCCTTTACTGTTGTCAAGTAACTGTTGCGTCGCTGCCTGGCCGGGAAATTGTGCACCGATTACATCAGTCTTACCGGAATTAAGTGTTCCGCGAACCGAAAGTGTATGTTTGCGCGCATTGTCAATGTTGATATCCAACTTCGCAACGTATGCAGACTGGTCCAGACCGAGTGGCGTATTAAATCGCAGCCCGTTGAAGTTCAAGCCCTGATCAGAGGACAGGGCAGGATTGTTTCCGACAGGGAATGCGTTCAGGTACTGTCGCATGGCAGCACTGTAGCCAATATGAAGAGGATCGATGGCCACCACATCTGCCGGACCAAGCACAACGGTAGAGCCATTTTGCAGAGCGAAACTCAGATTGCCGTCGCGCAGAGCTTGCGAAGGTACCGTAGCGGTCTGAGGCTGAGAACTGGCATCAATGCGACGCTCCCAATTGCCGAAAAGAAAGATTCGATCCTTAACGATAGGACCGCCGAGCGAAACTCCGAACTGGTTTCGGACCAGCGCCGCTCTTGGTACGCCTGATTGGTTGTTGAAGAAATCATTGGCTGCGAGCAGCGTATTGCGGTTGTACTCGTACAGGGTTCCATGTACCGTATTGGTTCCGCTCTTAGTGAGCAGCGTGACCTGACCGCCAGAAGACCGCCCCAAGTCTGCACCCTGGCCAGCAACCGTCACTCGAAACTCTTCTACCGAATCCAGCGGAACGGGAATGGCTGCGTTAAACCCGGGGGTATTGCTGCCAGTTGAGTTGAGACTAGCCGAGCCATTTGTTTGTGCTCCGCTAATACCGGCGTTCTGGTTGTTGTTTACATCCACGCCGTCTAAAGTGATATTGTTCTGATCGCGGCGTGCGCCCAGTACTTCACCGGTCTGTGTCACGCCTGGCTGAATGCTGAGTAGTTCCACCACATTGCGCGTCTGCAAAGGCAGATCTTTCACCTGCTTCTCCTG